>JBBRVT010000062.1:0-13610 GCA_038246615.1 Burkholderiales bacterium | reverse complement strand
GCAGACCTGCAGGCCGTCCAGCTCACCGGGCATCATCACGTCCAGCAGGATCAGGTCGGGTTGCATTTCGACAGCCAGACGCAGGCCGTCGGTGCCATTGGCGGCCTCGTGGATCTCATAAGGCTCGAACTCCAGCGTCATGCGGATCAACTTCCGGATGTCGGCCTGGTCTTCGACGATCAACACGCGTTTCATGGCAGGGGCTCCACCGGGCTGGCGGCGGACGACCCGCAGCTTCTGCCTGGATTGTCGGCCCGACTGCATGCTGACGAAGGCCCGAACAGGCCGGCAATCCAGAGCGCCGGCGTGGCGTGCCGCCCGGCCAGGACCACGGCGCAGACCGTCACGCGACCGAGGCCAGCGTGGCCACGCGCTCACGCACCAGCGTTTCGATCTCGTCGAACGGCACCGGCTTGTGAAAGACCCGCACCTGGGCCGGCAGACCACCCTTGCGCGCGATGTCGGCCTCGGACAGGGCGGTGACGACGACGATCTCCATGTCGTCGTAGGCCGGCCCCACGCCGCGCAGCGACTCGATCATCTTGAAACCGTCCATGCCGGGCATGTTCAGGTCGGTGACGAGCAGGTCGGGGCATTGCTGGCCCATGCGCAGCAGCGCCTCGAAGCCGTCGGAGGCCGGCGTCACGTCGATCGGCAGGTCCCAGCCGGTGATGACCATGGTGAACAGGCGCAGCAGTTCGGGCTCGTCCTCGACCACCATCACCCGCAGGCGGGCCTCGCCGCCAGTGGCCAGCGGCGTGGGCTGGGTGTCGCCCGACAGGGCGGCACGGCGCTCGCCGATCAGCCGCTCGACCGCGATACGCGAGATGCGGCGGTGGCCGCCAGCGGTCTTCCAGGCCGGCAACACGCCGCTTTCCACCCACAACTGCACCGTACGTAGGGCGACACCGAGTTGCTCGGCAGCTTCGCGGGTGGACAGGACGTCGTCGTTGGTGGGGTTTTTGCGCATCACGCTGCCGAACTGACCAGACTTGGAAGCCGCTCCGGCAGGCGGGTACCAGGCCAGCCGTGGCGTCAGGATCATTTGCAGGCCCTGCCGATTCGCCCACACATGCCAGCAACAGGCCTGCCCTTTTTTTCACTTTACCTTGATTCACCAGGCGGGTGGAGGGGCACCCCCAGGAAAACACGGATGTCACATCTGACAGTGTTGCGCGCCTGGCACGGGCAACTTCAGGCCGACTGACTGTGCCGAAGCTCTCGAAAGCCACGCCGATCGGCCGCTGCCACCCCTTGTCATCTGGCTGACATCGGGCGCACACTGGGATCGGACGGGCAGCGCTGTGTGCTGCGTCGGCGCAGCGTCTGCACACCGTCCGGATCCGAGAAACCCCTTAAGAAAGGACGCTCTGATGAACCTGACGATCAGCGGACACCATCTGGATGTCACACCAGCGCTTCGTGAGTACGTACTCACCAAACTGGACCGGGTCACGAGGCACTTCGACCAAGTGGTCGACATCAATGTTCTGCTGACAGTGGAGAAGCTCAAGGAGAAGGATCGACGGCAGAAGGCCGAAGTGACGCTGCATGCCAAGGGCAAGGACATCTTCGTGGAGCAGTCGCACGAGGATCTGTATGCGGCCATCGACCAGTTGATGGACAAGCTGGACCGTCAGGTCTGCAAGCACAAGGACAAATTGCAGAACCACCACCATCCCGCTGCGAAACGGCTGGACGCTGGCGCGGTCTGATCGGGCCGACCTCTACCGCCTACGGCCCCTGCGGGGGCCGTTTTCTTCACACTCGCCTGGTTTTGGGCGCCATGACAACACCCCACAGTCGGGGGTGGTGTCCACATTGCAGTGCAGCAAAGCGTTTCTATAATCACATTTCAGTCACAGGACCCGTGATGGCGCCAGCCGAGAACCGGCGCGATGCGGGGGGAACGCCATGAACCGTCTCGCCGCCATCCTGCCGGTCGCCAATGTGCTGGTGGATGTTGATGCCACCAGCAAGAAGCGCGCCTTCGAGCATGTGGGTCTGTTGTTCGAGAACCAGCACGCGATCGCGCGCGCCACGGTGACCGACAACCTGTTTGCGCGTGAGCGCCTGGGCTCCACCGGCTTAGGCCACGCCGTGGCCATTCCCCATGGCCGCATCAAGGGTCTGAAGAATCCGCTGGCTGCGGTGATCCGCGTCCAGCAGCCGATTCCGTTCGACGCGCCGGACGACGAGCCGGTGGGCCTGCTGATCTTCCTGCTGGTGCCCGAAGCGGCCACCCAGCGCCATCTGGAGATCCTCTCTGAGATCGCCGAGTTGCTGTCCGACCGCGAACTGCGCGAGCGCCTGAAGACAGCCGCAGACGCGGTGGCGCTGCACAAGCTCATCGCCGACTGGGCGCCGCTGAAGTCGGTGGCCTGAGGCGTCGGCTGCAGTGCCTGAAGGCCTCGCTTGAAGCCGACCTCGATCAGCGCCGAGGCGCTGTTCGAAGCCCACCGGGAGTTGCTGCGCTGGGCCTGGATTGCCGGCCACGCCCACCCCGAGCGGCGCTTCGACGACGCTGCGGTGCGTGACGCGCAATCGGCCGCCGACCTGGTCGGCTACCTGAACTATGTGCATCCCTACCGGGTGCAGATCGTCGGCTGGCGCGAGGTGAAGTACCTGTCCAGGAACACGCCCGAGGACCAGGAGCGTCGCATCTCGCGCATCGTCACCCTGGAGCCGCCGGTGCTCATCGCCGCCGACGGCGTGACCCCGCCCGACCGCCTGGTGGCGATGTGCGACCGCGCCGAGATCCCGCTGTTCGTCACCAGCGAATCGGCCGGCCAGGTGATCGACATCGTGCGCACCTACCTGGCGCAGCTGTTTGCCGACCGCATCACCCGCCACGGCGTGTTCATGGACATCCTGGGCCTGGGCGTGCTGCTCACCGGCGAGAGCGGCCTGGGCAAGAGCGAGCTGGGGCTGGAGCTGATCAGCCGCGGGCATGGCCTGGTGGCCGACGATGCGGTCGATCTCTACAAGATCTCGCAGAGCGCGCTGGAAGGCCGCTGCCCCGACCTGCTGCTGAACCTGCTGGAAGTGCGCGGCATCGGGCTGCTGGACATCAAGGCCATCTTCGGCGAGACGGCGGTGCGCCGCAAGATGCGGCTCAAGCTCATCGTGCATCTGGTGCGCAAGGAGACGATGGAGCGGGAATTCGAGCGCCTGCCCTACGAGCCGCTGTATGAAGACATCCTGGGCATCGGCATCCGCAAGGTGGTGATCACGGTGGACGCCGGCCGCAACCTGGCGGTGCTGGTGGAAGCGGCGGTGCGCAACACCATCCTGCAGCTGCGTGGCATCGACACCTACCAGGAATTCATCGAGCGCCACCAGCGCGCGATGCAGCAGCCGGACGAGTGAGCCGGTCTACTTGCCCTTGTGCGGGCAGGCCGGCTTGGTGCACACCGCATAGAGCGACAGTGCGTGGTCCTGCAGGTCGAAGCCATGGGCCAGGGCCACGGCGCGCTGGCGCTGCTCGATCTCGGGGTCGTAGAACTCCTCGACCCGGCCGCAGGTGAGACACACCAGGTGGTCATGGTGCTGGCCTTCATTCAGCTCGAACACCGACTTGCCCGACTCGAAGTGGCTGCGTGACAGCAGGCCGGCCTGCTCGAACTGCATCAGCACCCGGTACACCGTGGCCAGGCCGATGTCGGCGCCGTCCATCAGCAGCGCCTTGAACACGTCTTCGGCCGTCATGTGCCGCTGCGCCGTGCGCTGGAAGATCTCCAGGATCTTGATGCGGGGCAGCGTGGCCTTCAGGCCGCTGCTCTTGAGCTCGGCGGCGTGGGACTGGGGCGGGTCGGCGCGTTGGGGCATGGTGGGTGGCTAGAATCGACCGATGATATCCAGCCCGGCGGGCAGCGCCCAGCGCCACGCGGCGCGCTGCAGGTCGGCACCCACCGTTGGGCACTCAACTTGATCAATTCCGCACCCGTCCGCCGCATCCCCCGCCTGGCACGCCTTGCAAGCCTGGCCTGGCTGCCCCTGGTGCTGGGGGGCTGCGCCTACCTGCCGGCGCTGCCGTCCCTGCCGTCGCTGCGGTCGGGTGACAGCTTCCTGGGCGTGGTCACGCCCTACCGCATGGACATCGTGCAGGGCAACGTCGTCACCCAGGAGCTGGCCGCGCGGGTGCAGCCAGGCATGAGCCGGGCGCAGATACGCGACATCCTCGGCTCGCCGATGCTGACCGACCCGTTCCATGCCGACCGCTGGGACTACATCTTCACCATCCGGCGCCAGGGCACCGCGCCACAGCGGCGCGATGTGGTGGCCTTCTTCAAGGACGACAAGCTCGAGCGACTGGAAGCCAAGGATCTGCCGACCGAGCGCGAGTTCGTCGCTTCGATCAGCCGGCCGCTGACGGTCTCGCGCAACCTCCCGCTCGCGCTGACCGACGAGCAGATCAAGGCCCTGCCCAAGCCGGCAGCGGCCGCGCCCGAGCCCACTCTGCCGATGGGCGCGGTGCGCAGCTATCCGCCGCTGGAGCCGTGAACGCCGCCCAGCCGTCCGCAGGGGCGCATGCCCGCCTGGCGGGGCGGGCTGCGGGCCCCAGGGTGCGCCGATGACGCCGCTGCGCATCGCCATCGCGGGTGCGTCCGGCCGCATGGGCCGCATGCTGATCGAGGCCGTGCTGGCTGCACCCGACCTGCAACTGGCTGGCGCACTCGACATCGCCGGCAGCCCGGCGCTGGGCCAGGACGCCGGCGCCTTTGCCGGCCGCCAGACCGGCGTGGCCATCACCAGCAACCTGGATGACGGCCTGGCGCAGGCGCAGGTGCTGATCGACTTCACCCGGCCGGCCGGCACGCTGGCGCACCTGCAGGCCTGCCGGGACCATGGCGTCAAGGCGGTCATCGGCACCACCGGGTTCTCGCCCGACGACAAGGCGGCCATCACCGCGCATGCCGCCCGCACCGCCGTGGTGCTGGCGCCCAACATGAGCGTCGGCGTCAACGTGGTGCTGCGCCTGCTCGACCAGGCCGCCCGCGCGCTGAGCCAGGGCTACGACATCGAGGTGATCGAAGCCCACCACCGCCACAAGGTGGACGCGCCCAGCGGCACCGCGTTGCAGATGGGCGCCGTGCTGGCCGCCGCGCTGGGGCGTGACTTGAAGGACTGCGCGGTGTTCGCCCGCGAGGGTGTCACTGGCGAGCGTGATCCGTCGACCATCGGCTTCTCGGCCATCCGCGGCGGCGACATCGTCGGCGACCACACGGTGCTGTTCGCCGGCACCGGCGAGCGCATCGAGATCAGCCACAAGAGCAGCAGCCGCGCGGGCTATGCCCAGGGCAGCCTGCGCGCCGCCCGCTTTCTGGCCGGCCAGGCCAGCGGCCTGTTCGACATGAACGACGTGCTCGGCCTGGCCTGAGAGCCTGAGAGTCTTTCGTTCATGCTCGCTCATCACGCCAAAGTGCCCCCGCTCGTCGTTGCAAATGCTCGCCATAGCCCGGGCTATGGCTGCGCTTTGCGCCTAGATCGGGCGCCCTTTGACGCGCTGTTCGGGCACGCCCGAAAAACTCTCAGGCTCTGAGCACGGGCGCGCGGCATTTATGCAGGGCCTGCTGCAGTTCTGGCAAGAAAGCGATGCCATCGGCCGCACGGTGGCGGCGCTGTTGCTGGCGATGTCGGTCAGCGCCTGGGTGCTGATCTTCTGGAAGGGCTGGGTGCTGCAGCGGGCACGCCGCGACATCGACCGGGCCGTCGGCGCCTTCTGGTCGGCCGACACGCTGGAAGCCGGCCGCACCCGGCTGGCCGCACTCGACCGCGAGCAGGTGCTGTTGCCAATGCTCGATGCCGGCACACTGCAAGAGCCCGCCGGCACCCTGGCCACACGCGCCGCGCTCGGCTCGCAGCTGACCCGGCGCCTGCGCGAGGCGCTGCAGGGCAGCCTGTCGCACCTGCGCTTCGGCCAGGTGCTGCTGGCGTCCATCGGCAGCACGGCGCCCTTCATCGGCCTGTTCGGCACGGTGTGGGGCATTTACCACGCGCTGATCAGCATCTCGGTGGCCGGCTCGATGACCATCGACAAGGTCTCCGGCCCGGTCGGTGAGGCGCTGGTGATGACCGCCGCCGGCCTGGCCGTGGCCATCCCGGCGGTGCTGGCGTACAACCTGTTCGGCCAGTGGGTGGCGGCCTGCGAGGCGGCGCTGGAAGGCTTTGCGCACGACCTGCGCGAGATGGCGCTCGACACGGCCACCGGCGGCAGCGCCCGCCCTGCCGACTGACATGGCCTTCGGCCGCCTGCAGCGCCCCGGCGCGTCGCAACCGATGAGCGACATCAACATGACGCCGTTGATCGACGTGATGCTGGTGCTGCTGGTGATCTTCATCATCACCGCACCGCTGATGAGCAGCAGCCTGCGGCTGGACCTGCCCAAGGCCGACGGCGCCACGCCCACCGATGCGCCGCTGTTCGTCACCGTGGCGGTGGACGCCCAGGGGCAGCTGTTCTGGGGCGACGAGCCGGTGACGGCGCCGCAGCTGCAGGCCAAGGTGCAGGACAGCGCCCGCCGCAACCCGGCCGCCGAGGTGCAGTTGCGCGCCGACCAGGCCGTGCCCTTCGGCCGCATTGCCGAGCTGATCGGCCTGGTGCAGGCGGGCGGCCTGCACCGCGTCGGCTTCGTCACCGAAGCGCCGGCCAAATAGCGGGTTCGGCCCGCAGACCCCCCTTCTACAATGAAGGGATGAACGAGAAATACGCCCCCGCCGAGGTCGAAGCTGCGGCCCATGCCTATTGGGCGCAGCCGCTTTGGGACGGCCACGACGCCTACCGCGTCACCGAGCACGCCCGCGACAGCCTCGGCAACCCGAAGCCGAAGTTCTACGCCTGCAGCATGCTGCCCTACCCCAGCGGCAAGCTGCACATGGGGCATGTGCGCAACTACACCATCAACGACATGATGGCGCGCTACCTGCGCATGAAGGGCTACAACGTGCTCATGCCGATGGGCTGGGACGCCTTTGGTCTGCCAGCCGAGAACGCGGCCATGGCCAACAAGGTGCCGCCGGCGCAGTGGACGCGCGCGAACATTGCCGACATGAAGGCGCAGATGCAGCCGCTGAGCCTGGCTTTCGACTGGAGCCGCGAAGTCGCCACCTGCGACCCCAGCTACTACAAGTGGAACCAGTGGTTTTTCCTGAAGATGCTGGACAAGGGCATCGCCTACAAGAAGACCCAGGTGGTGAACTGGGACCCGGTGGACCAGACCGTGCTGGCCAACGAACAGGTGGTGGACGGCCGCGGCTGGCGCAGCGGCGCGCTGGTTGAAAAGCGCGAGATCCCCGGCTACTACCTGGCCATCACGCAGTATGCCGACGAACTGCTGTCGGGCGTGACCGACCCCACCGTGCCGCACTACCTGGAAGGCTGGCCTGAACGCGTGCGGCTGATGCAGGAGCACTGGATAGGCAAGAGCGAAGGCGTGCGCTTCGCCTTCACGCACAGCATTGCCGGCGCAGACGGGCAGCTCATTCAAGACGGCCGCATGTATGTCTTCACCACGCGTGCCGACACCATCAAGGGCGTGACCTTCTGCGCCGTGGCGCCCGAACACCCGCTGGCCATGCACGCCGCTGCCGGCCATGCCGAACTGGCCGCCTTCATCGAGGCCTGCAAGCAAGGCGGCACCACCGAAGCCGAACTGGCCCTGAAGGACAAGGAAGGCCGGCCCACCGGGCTGAGCGTGACGCACCCGCTCACTGGCGAAGCCATCCCCGTGTGGGTGGGCAACTATGTGCTGATGGGCTACGGGGACGGCGCCGTGATGGGCGTGCCCGGCCACGACGAGCGCGACTTCGCCTTCGCGCGCAAGTACGGCCTGCCCATCGCGCAGGTGGTGCACGTCGACGGCGAGCACTTCGACTACGCGCGCTGGCAGGACTGGTACGCCGACAAGCAGCGCGGCATCACCATCAACAGCGGCAACTACAGCGGCCTGCGCTACAAGCTGGCGGTAGAAGCCGTGGTCAAGGCGCTGGGCGAGAAGGGGCTGGGCGAGAAGAAGACCACCTGGCGGCTGCGCGACTGGGGCATCAGCCGCCAGCGCTACTGGGGCACGCCCATCCCCATCATCCACTGTGCAAGCTGTGGCGCCGTGCCCGTGCCCGAAGCCGACCTGCCCGTGCTGCTGCCCGAAGACCTGGTGCCCGACGGCAGCGGCAACCCGCTGAACAAGTGCGCCAGCTTCCTGAACGTGCCTTGCCCGAACTGCGGTGCGCCGGCCAAGCGCGAAACCGACACCATGGACACCTTCGTCGACAGCGCCTGGTACTACATGCGCTACTGTTGCCCTGACAACGACCAGGCCATGGTCGATGCGCGCAACGACTACTGGATGCCCATGGACCAGTACATCGGCGGCGTGGAACACGCCGTGCTGCACCTGCTCTATGCCAGGTTCTGGACCAAGGCGATGAGAGACCTGGGCCTGGTGAAGTTCAGCGAGCCTTTCACCAGGCTGTTCACCCAGGGCATGCTGCTGAACGAGAGCTTCTTCCGCGAAGACACCAGCGGCAAGAAGACCTGGTACTACCCCAGCGAGGTCGACATCGCCTTCGACGAACGCGGCGCGCCGCTGTCGGCCACCGCCAAGGCCGACGGCCTGCCGGTGCGGCTGGGCGGCATCGAGAAGATGTCCAAGAGCAAGAACAATGTCGTCGAGCCGAAAGACATCATCGCCAAGTTCGGCGCCGACACCGCGCGCCTGTTCACCATGTTCGCCGGTCCGCCCGACCAGAGCGCGGCCTGGAGCGACAGCGGTGCCGAGGGCAGTTACCGCTTCCTGAAAAGAGTGTGGGCCTCAGCACTGAAGTGCGCGCCCCTCATCGGCCAGGCGGCTGCAGACACCCAGGGCGCCAGCGCTGCCGCCACCGCGCTGCGCCGCGAACTGCATCTGCTGCTGCGCCAGGTGACGGCCGACTACGAGCGGCTGCAATACAACACCGTGGTCTCGGGCGCGATGAAGATGCTGAATGCCATCGACGACGCCAAGCTGGCCGAGGACGGCCCCACGCCAGCCGACGCCGCCGTGCTGCGCGAGGGCTTCAGCCTGCTGCTGCGCACGCTGTACCCGGCAGCGCCGCACATCGCGCACGTGCTGTGGGTCGAGCTGGGCTACGCCGCAGCCGAAGGCGAGATCGTCAGCGCGCCCTGGCCGGCGGTGGACGCCACCGCGCTGGCGCAGGACGAGATCGAACTGGTGCTGCAGGTGGCCGGCAAGCTGCGCGGCAGCATCCGCGTGCCGGCCATGGCCGACCGCAAGGCGATCGAGGCCGCAGCCCTGGCCAGCCCCGAGTTCAAGCGCTTCAGCGAGGGCAAGTCAGCGAAGAAGGTGGTGGTGGTGCCGGGTCGGCTGGTCAATGTCGTGGTCTGACGCCCCCGTGCCGGGGCGCCGCAGCGCGCTGCGTGTGGCTGCAGTCGTGGCTGTGGCTGTGGCTGCCACGTCTGCGCTGACCCTCACCGGCTGCGGCTTCCAGCGCCGACGGGCTCCGCCGCTGCAGTTCAGCAGCATCCACCTGCAGGGCTTCGCGCCGCGCTCGCCGCTGGCAGCCGAACTGCGCCGCCAGCTGGCCCCCGTGGTGCAGGTGCTGGACGACCCGGCACTCGCCCAGGTGCTGCTGCTGGCGCTGCGGGACGAGCGTGAACGCAGCGTCGTGGCGTCGACCGCGGCGGCCCAGGTGCGTGAACTGCAGTTGCGCCTGAAGTTCGACTTCCGGGCCCAGACGCCGGGCGGGCGCGAGCTTCTCCCGCGTGCTGAACTGCTGCTGCAACGCGACCTGAGTTACCGCGAAACCGCCGCCCTGGCCAAGGAACAGGAAGAGGCCGAGCTCTTCCGCGAGATGCAGGCCGACGTGGTGAGGCAGGTGCTGCGGCGCCTGGCGAGCATCACGCTCTGAACCCCGGACTCTTTTCCGTTTTTTTCCGTCACCATGCAGATCCGCCCAGAACAACTGCAGGCCCGCCTGGCGCGCGGGCTGGAGCGGCTGTACATCATCGTCGGCGACGAGCCCCTGCTGGCGCAGGAATCTGGCGACGCCATCCGCAGCGCCGCACGCGCCGCCGGTTTCAGCGAACGCAAGGTGTTCACCGTGAGCGGCGCGCACTTCGACTGGAGCGCGGTGCTGGGCGCGGCGCAGGAGATGAGCCTGTTCGCAGACCGCCAGCTGATCGACATCCGCATCCCCGGTGGCAAGCCCGGCAAGGACGGCAGCGAAGCCCTGCAGCGCTACTGCACGGCCCTGAACGACGACGTGCTCACGCTCGTCACGCTGCCCAAGCTGGACTGGCAGCAGGCCAAGGCCGCCTGGTTCAGCGCCCTGGGCAGCGTGGGTGCCACCGTGCGTGTGGAAACCCTGGAGCGCCGCGCCCTGCCGGTCTGGATCGCGCAGCGCCTGGGGCGTCAGGGCCAGCAGGTGGCGGCAGGCGAAGAGGGCCAGCGCACCCTGGCCTTCTTCGCCGACCGCGTGGAAGGCAACCTGCTGGCCGCGCATCAGGAAATGCAGAAGCTGGCGCTGTTGTACCCGGCAGGTCCGTTGACCTATGAACAGGTGGAATCAGCGGTGCTGAACGTGGCCCGCTTCGACGCCGGCAAGCTGGGCGAAGCCCTGTGGGCCGGCCAGCTGCCGCGCGTGCTGCGCATGCTGGACGGGCTGCGCGCTGAAGGTGAATCGGCCGTGATGCTGCACTGGATGCTGGCCGATGACCTGCGCACCCTGGCCCGCGCCCGTGACGCGCTGGACCAGGGCCAGCCCCTGCCCGTGGCGCTGAAGACCGCGCGCGTGTGGGGCGCGAAGGAAAAGCTGTTCGAGCGCGTGCTGCCGCAACTGGCCGGCCGCCAGCTGGCACACCTGCTGGAAGCGGCCAGCATCTGCGACGGCATCGTCAAGGGCCTGAAGCATCCTGCATGGCCGCCCGAGCCCTGGGACGCGCTGCAGCACCTGGTGTTGCTGGCGATGCAGGCCATCCAGACCAGTGGGGGTGCTGCGCCGGGCCGGCCGCGCGGGCCGGCGCTGCGGCTGGCGCTGCAGGCCTGAACCCGGAACCTGGTGGCCCGGTCCTGAGGGCGCTCTCATCTCGCGATCTCAATAACCGCGCGCCCGGTCCACCAGATGCTGCAGCGGGGCGCCGTCGCGCAGCGCGCGCAGGTTGGCGGCCACCACGGCGGCGGCGCTGCGCTCGTCGGTGGCCGCAGCGGCGTGGGGCAGCACCGTCACCTGCGGGTGGGTCCAGTACGGGTGGCCGGCGGGCAGGGGTTCGACGTGGAACACGTCCAGCACCGCGTGGCGCAGCCGGCCACTGTCCAGCGCCGCCAGCAGGTCGGCGTCCACCACCTGCGCGCCACGCCCCAGGTTCACCAGGGCCGCGCCGGGCGGCAGGGCCGCGAAGGCCGCCGCGTTCAGCAAGCCCCGGGTGGCTGGCGTCAGCGGCAGCAGGTTGATGACGATCTGCGCCCCCGCCAGGGCCTGCGCCAGCGGCCCGCTGCTGCGCCGCCAGCCCTGCACGCGATACCCCAGCGCCGCCAGCCGCGCCGCCACGGCGCGCCCCATCTCGCCCTGGCCCAGCAGGCACACGCTCACCTCGTCGGCGCGCCGCTGCGGCAGCGGTTGCCACAGGCCCTGGCGCTGCTGCGCCGCGTAAGCGTAGAAGCCGCGGTGCAGCGACAACACGGCCCACAGCGCGGTCTCGGCCATGGCTGCGGTCATGGCCGGATCCACCATGCGGGCGACGGGCACCCCGGACGGCAGGCTGGGGTCGGCCAGCAGCCGGTCCACACCCGCCCACAGGCTCTGGATCAGGCGCAGCCCCGGCAGGCCCTGCAGACTGCCGGGCGGCGGGTTGGCCACCACGGCCGCGGTGACGGCAGCCCCTGCGGCCCACGCTTGTCCGGTGTCCAGCCATGCAGCTTCAGGCATCGCCTTGGCCAGTGCGGCGCGCCAGGTCTGCCACTCGGCCGCGCCCAGCTCACCACACAACAGCACCTGCACAGCTGGGCCTCAGACCGGTGAAGGATGAGGCGGGGGCATCGCCTGCACGGCATCCAGCAAGCGCGCCAGCGCAGCGTGCACCGTGGCTTCACGCACCGCAGCGCGGTCGCCGGGCAAGCGCAGGCACTCGGCCTGCACCGCCCCTGCCCGGCCCCAGGCCAGCCACACCGTGCCCACCGGCTTGCCCGGCACCGCACCACCCGGGCCGGCGATGCCGGTGACGGCCACGGCCCACTGCGCCGGTGAACACGCCAGCGCGCCAGCCACCATGGCGCGTGCCACGGGCTCGCTGACGGCGCCGTGTACAGCGATCAGCGCCGCATCCACGCCCAGCAGTTCGGTCTTGGCGGCGTTGGTGTAGGTGACGAAGCCGCGCTCGAACCAGTCGCTGGAACCCGCCACCGTCGTGCAGGCCGCAGCGATCAACCCGCCGGTACAGCTCTCGGCCGTGGCCAGGTGTTCGCCGCGCGAGCGCAGCGCTTCAGCCAGGGTCTGCACGGCGTGTTCGAAAGCACTCAGCATCACCAACTCCAAAGGCGCATCAACAGCGCCAAGCTCAGCAGGGTCATGCCCGCAGCCACCAGATCGTCGAAGATGATGCCCCAGCCCTGCTGCCAGCCGATGGCCTGGCCCGGCCGCAGCTTGTAGCGCCGGTCGGCCCAGCCCACGGGGCCGCGCTTGACGGCGTCGAACAGGCGAAACAGGCCGAAGGCTGCGAGCTGCAGCCACCAGGCCGCCGGTGTCAGCAGCCACAGCACCAGCCAGAAGCCGAGCACCTCGTCCCAGACGATGGCGCCGGGGTCGGCCGTGCCCAGGTGCTGGGCCGTGCGGGTGCAGGCCCAGATGCCCAGCAGCGTACCGCCCACCAGCACCAGCGCCCAGCCCGCCGGCCCGGCCGCGCTGATCCAGGGGTTCAGCACCATGAAGGTGACCCAGGCCCACAGGCTGCCCACGGTGCCGGGCGCTCGCGGCGCCAGACCGCTGCCGAAGCCGAAGGCGATCCAGTGCGCGGGGTGGCGGCGCATGAAGGCGGCGCTGGGCCGCGACGGGGGCTGGGCCGATTCGGGGGCGGCCGCTGCAACACCGGGCCAGGGGGTTTCGCGCAGCACCTGTGCGTCTTCCACATCCGCAGGGGTGGAAGCATCCTTGGGGCGGCTCCAGGGCGAGGGCATGCGGCAGCGGCCTTCAGCCGGCGAAATGATCGAAGGCGCGCGCCTGCGCCGGCAGCACGCGCCCGTCGGCCTCGCGCAGGCGCAGCCCGGCTTGCGCGTCGATGCGGCCGACGCAGCTGACAGCCACGCCCACGCGCGCGCCCGCTGCGCGCACGGCGCCGTGCTGCGCCGCCGGGGCGCTGAACAGCAGTTCGTAGTCGTCGCCGCCGCTCAGCAGGCACAGGCGCTGCACGGCTTCGGGCTGCGCGGCCAGCACCGCGCTGCGCGGCAGAGCCGCCAGGTCCAGCGTGGCGCCCACGCCAGAGCGCTGCAGCACATGGCCCAGGTCGCCCAGCAAGCCGTCGCTCAAGTCGACAGCACTGCTGGCCAGACCTCGCAGGGCCAGACCGAGGGCCACGCGCGGCTGGGGCAACTCCATCGCCACGCGCACCTGCTCGAAGGCTT
>JBBRVT010000061.1:0-13658 GCA_038246615.1 Burkholderiales bacterium | reverse complement strand
GGCGACGCCGTGGGCACCACGCTGTACTACGGCAAGGGCGCCGGCAGCGAGCCCACCGCCAGCGCGGTGGTGGCCGACCTGGTCGACATCACCCGCCTGCACACCGCCGACCCCGACCACCGCGTGCCGCATCTGGCCTTCCAGCCCGATGCCACCGCCGACACACCCATCCTGCCGATCGACCAGGTGGTCACGGCGTTCTACCTGCGCCTGCGGGTGGCCGACCAGACAGGGGTGCTCAGCCGCATCACCACCATCCTGGCCGAGCACGACATCTCGATCGACGCGGTGCTGCAGCGCGAGAGTGCCGACGGCGAAAAGCAGACCGACCTGATCATCCTGACGCACGACACGGTGGAAGGCCGCATGCGCGCCGCACTGGCGCAGATGCAGAGTTTGCCGACAGTGCTGGCGCCGATCGTGAACATCCGCAAGGAAGAGCTGAGCTGACGATGCGCTACACCAGCACCCGCGGCGACCGGACCGAGCGCGCCTTCTGCGCCATCCTGCTGGAAGGGCTGGCGCCCGATGGCGGGCTGTTCCTGCCTACGCACTACCCGCAGGTCGACAGTGCCACGCTGACCCGCTGGCGTGGCCTGTACGGCGGCGGCCAGCCGGGCGGCTATGCCGACCTGGCCTTCGAGATCTTGTCGCTCTACATCGACGACATTCCTGCGGCCGACCTGCGCGCGCTGGTGCGCACCACCTACACCGCCGCCACCTACGGCACCGAGGCGATCGTGCCGGTGCGGCAACTGCAGCCCGGCCTGCACATCCAAGCCCTGTCCAACGGCCCCACGCTGGCCTTCAAGGACATGGCGATGCAACTGCTGGGCAACCTGTTCGAGTACGAGCTGGCGCGCCGCGGCGAGGCGCTGAACATCCTGGGCGCCACCAGCGGCGACACCGGCAGCGCGGCCGAATACGCGATGCGCGGCAAGCGCGGCGTCAACGTGTTCATGCTGAGCCCGGATGGCCGCATGAGCCCCTTCCAGCAGGCGCAGATGTTCAGCCTGCAAGACGCCAACATCCACAACATCACCATCGACGGCGTGTTCGACGACTGCCAGGACATCGTCAAGGCCGTCAGCAACGACCTGGCCTTCAAGCGCCAGTACAAGATCGGCACTGTCAACTCCATCAACTGGGCGCGGCTGCTGGCGCAGGTGGTGTACTACTTTGCGGGTTACTTCCAGGTGACCGCGTCGAATGCCGAGACGGTGAGCTTCGCCGTGCCCTCGGGCAACTTCGGCAATGTCTGCGCCGGCCATGTGGCGCGCAGCATGGGCCTGCCGATCGCGCAACTGGTGGTGGCCACCAACGAGAACGACGTGCTCGACGAGTTCTTCCGCAGCGGCCGCTACCGCGTGCGCAGCAGCGCCGAGACGCAGGAGACCAGCAGCCCCAGCATGGATATCAGCAAGGCCAGCAACTTCGAGCGATTCGTGTTCGACCTGCTCGGCCGCGATGGCGCGCGGGTGGCGCAGCTCTTCGGTCCGGCGCTGGTGCGCGACGGCGGCTTCCAGCTCAGCGCTGCCGACACCGCCCGCATTGCTTCGTTCGGCTTTGTATCGGGCCGCAGCAACCATGCCGACCGGCTGGCCACCATCCGCCAGTGCTGGGCCGACCACCACGACATGATCGACACCCACACCGCCGACGGCCTGAAAGTGGCGCGCGAGCACCGGCAGCCCGGCGTGCCGATGCTGGTGCTGGAAACCGCGCTGCCGGCCAAGTTCGCCGCCACCATCGAAGAGGCCCTGGGCCGCGCGCCGCTGCGGCCTGCCGCGCTGGATGGCATCGAGGCCCTGCCCAAGCGCTTCGTCAGCATGCCGGTGGATGTGGCGCGGGTGAAGGCCTATATCCAGCAGCATGTGCAGGCTTGAGCGGTGGCAGGCGCACGCATGAACGTCGTCGGTTTCTGTGGCCCGTCGGGCGTCGGCAAGACCACGCTGATCGAGGGCGTGATCGCCGGGCTGAAGGCGCACGGCCTGCGGGTGTCGGTGGTCAAGCATGCGCACGAGCGCTTCGACATCGACCAGCCCGGCAAGGACAGCCACCGCCACCGCATGGCCGGCGCCAGCGAGGTGCTGCTGGCCTCGTCGCAGCGGCTGGCGCTGCTGCGCGAGTACGACCTGGAAGGCCAGCCCACGGTGCACCAGTTGATCGCCGAGTTGTCGCCGGCGCACTGGGTGCTGGTGGAAGGCTACAAGCACGCCGACCTGCCCAAGATCGAGGTCTGGCGTGCTGCAGTGGGCGGCACACCGCTGTACCCCGACGACCCGTACGTCACCGCCGTGGCCACCGATGTGCCGGCCGCCCTGCCGCAGCCCACCGGCCTGCCGGTGTTCGACCTGGCCATGCCCGCCACGGTGGTGGCGCATCTGCTGGACTCTGCCGCCCGCTATCGTTACAACCGTGACGACAACCCCGACGACAACCCCGACCTCCATGGCTGACCCGCAACGCCCCACCCTGCTGAGCCTGGACGATGTGCTGCAACGCCTGCTGGCGGTGGCGCAGGAGCGCGTGCTGCCGCAGGTGGAGAAGGTCGACACCTTCGACAGCCTCGGCCGCGTGCTGGCCAAGGGCGTGGTCTCGGCGCTGGACGTGCCGCCCGCCGACAACACGTCGATGGACGGCTACGCCATGCGTGCGGCCGACGTGCCCGCCGCCGGCACCGTGTTGCCGGTGTCGCAGCGCATCCCTGCCGGTGTGGTGGGCCAGCCGTTGCAGCCGGGTACGGCAGTGCGCATCTTCACCGGTGCCCAGGTGCCGCCGGGCGCCGATGCGGTGGTGATGCAGGAGCAGTGCAGCGCCGTGCCGGCGGCCGACGGTGAGGGTGAGGGTCAGGGCAGCGTGCGCATCGACACCGTGCCCCTGCCCGGCCAGTGGGTGCGCCGCCGTGGCGAAGACGTGCTGCTGGGCGCCGAGGTGCTGGCCGCCGGCAGCCGCATCACGCCGCAGGCCATGGGCCTGGCCGCCAGCGTGGGCGCATCGCGCCTGACGGTGCGGCGCCGGCCCCGGGTGGCGCTGTTCTCCACCGGTGATGAACTGGTGATGCCCGGTGAATCGCTCAAGCCCGGCGCCATCTACAACAGCAACCGCTTCACGCTGCGCGGGCTGCTGCTGGCGGCAGGCTGCGAGGTCGACGACCTGGGCATCGTGCCCGACAACCTGGCCGCCACCCGCGACGCGCTGCGCCGCGCGGCGCAAGGCAACGACCTGATCCTCACCAGCGGCGGCGTGTCGGTGGGTGAAGAAGACCACATCAAGCCGGCAGTCAAGGCCGAAGGCTGGCTCGAAGCCTGGCAGGTGGCGATGAAGCCGGGCAAGCCCCTGGCCTTCGGCGCCGTCCGGCGGGATGACGGCGAGGCAGAAACCTTGTTCATGGGCCTGCCCGGCAACCCGGTGTCCAGCTTCGCCACCTTCCTGCTGTGCGTGGCGCCGGTGCTGCGGGCGCTGCAGGGCTGCACCCAGGCAGTGCCGCAGGCCGTCAGCGTGCGGGCCGATTTCGACTGGCCCCAACCCGACCGGCGGCGTGAGTTTCTGCGCGCACGCCTCAACGCCCAGGGCGGGGTGGACCTGTTCCCCAACCAGAGCTCGGGCGTGCTCACCTCGGCGGTGTGGGCCGATGGTCTGGTCGACCTGCCGCCGGGCCGGGTGGTGCAGCGCGGCGACACGGTGCGGCTGCTGCTGCTGTCGGCGCTGATCGGGGCCTGATGCGCATGAGCACCTCAGAGCACACCATCACCGTGCGCTATTTCGCCTCGCTGCGCGAAGCCCTGGGCGTGCAGGAAGCCGTGGCCGTCGTCGAGGGCAGCAGCCTGGGCCAGTTGCGGGATGCGCTGATCGCCCGCGGCGGCGCCCATGCCCAGGCGCTGGCCCGTGGCCGCGCAATGCGCTGCGCGCTGAACCAGGTGATGGCCGACGAAGCCACCGTGGTGCCAGCCGGCGCCGAGGTGGCCTTCTTTCCGCCGGTGACGGGCGGCTGACCCGGGCCGATCGCCGGTGCCGGCGGGCATGCGGCCCTGCGGTCCGAAGCGGCGCCGGTGCGAGAATTGCAGAGCATGAGCCCAGCTCCCCGCGTGCGCATCCAGCCAGCCGATTTCGACCTCTCGGCCGAGGTGGCTGCGCTGCGCGCCGGCGACGGCGGCGTGGGCGCGGTGTGCAGCTTCGTGGGCACGGTGCGCGACCGCACGGCTGGCCAGCCTGGCGCCGTCAGCGCGATGGAACTGGAGCACTACCCCGGCATGACCGAGCGCGCCATCGAGGCCATGATCGACGACGCCCACCGCCGCTTCGACCTGCGCGCCGCACGGGTGATCCACCGCGTGGGCCTGCTGCAGCCGCTCGATCAGATCGTGCTGGTGGTCGTCACATCGGCCCACCGCAGCGAATCATTCAAGGGCTGTGAATTTCTGATGGACTATCTGAAGACCCAGGCGCCGTTCTGGAAGAAAGAGACCACGCCCGAGGGTGCGCGCTGGGTCGATGCCCGCGTGGCCGACGACGCGGCGCTGGCGCGCTGGGGCCTCACGGCGCCCAACGCCTGAGATGAGCGGCGCTCTGTCGGCCGTGACTGCGGTGCAGGCCGGCGCGGTGGCGCTGGGTGCGGCGATTGGCGCGCTGCTGCGCTGGGCCGCCGGGCTGGTGTTCAACGGCCTGTGGGCCGGCTTTCCGCTGGGCACGCTGCTGGTCAACGCGCTGGGCGGGCTGCTGGTCGGCGTGGCCATGGTGTGGTTTGCACGCAGCCCGGACGAGGTGTTGCGCCTGCTGCTGGTCACCGGCGTGCTGGGCGGCTTCACCACCTTCTCGTCGTTTTCGGCCGAATCGCTGGGGCTGATCCAGCGGGGCGACATCGGCCTGGCCTTGCTGCACAGCGCCGCGCATCTGCTGGCTGCGCTGGCCTGCACCGCGCTGGGCTACACGCTGGCGCGCTGGGCCCTGCACTGAAGCTCAGCGCGCCGCGCCGCGCGCATCGGGCGGCGGGCCGTCCTGGGTGTCGAAGTGCTGCACCAGGGTTTGCAGCGCGGCACGCACCGCGTCCAGGTCCTGCGCGCCCAGTGCCTGCAGGCGCTGCGCCTCATGGGCCTGCGCGTCGGCCAGCAGCGGCGCCACATGGGCTGCGCCGGCAGCGGTGAGTGCCACGCGGGCGCGCCGGGCGTCCTGTGCATCGGGGCTGCGCTGCACCCAGCCCTGGCTCTCCAGCCGGTCGAGTGTCTTGGTCACCGTGGGCTGCTGCGCCAGCACCTCCCGCGCCAGTTGGCCAACGGACAGCGGCTCGCTGTCCGACAGCGTGGCCAGCACCCGCCATTCCAGCGAGTTGAGGCCCGCAGCGCGCAGCCGAGGCTCGAAGCCGCGCCACAAGGCATGGCTGGCGCGTGCCAGCAGATAGGGCAGGTGGCGGTGGACGAAGCGGCCGGCCATCTCAGCGGCCTGGCGCTGCGGCCCAGCGCGGCCGGTCTGCCAGCACGCAGATACCGAGTGCAACAGCCGCCGTCAGCAGCGCGGCCGGCCCCAGCGCCTGCACGCCCAGCGTGGCCAGCAGCACACCGCCCAGCACCGCGCCGATGGCCTGGCCGGCGTACAGGCTGGACGAGTTCAGCGCGATCGATGCCGAGGCCAGGGCCGGTGCGGTGGCGGCCAGCCGCGCCTGTTGCGACGACACGAAGGCGAACGAGCCACCGCCCCACACCGCCATCACCACTGCAAACACCAGCGTGTTGGGCGCCAGCACCCCGGCCAGGCTCCACAGCAGCAGGCCGGCGGTGATCAGCCCCAGGGCGGCACGGGCGCTGCGGTCGGGGCCGATGCGGCCGATCACCCGGTTCAGCGCCAGGTTGCCCAGCACGCCGCTCACGCCCATCAGCCCCAGCAGCGCCGCCTGGGTGGCTGGTGCCGCGGCAATCAGCTCGCGCAGCGCCGGCGTGATGTAGCCCAGCACCATGAACTGCGCGGCGCACCACAGCAGCGTGGCCAGCAGGATCAGCCGCAGCCGCGGGCTGCCCGCCACGTCGGCCCAGGAGCGCAGCGACAACGGTGCCACCCGCAGCCCGGGCGGCACCGCGCGCCACACCAGCAGCGTGGCCAGCAGCGCCAGCACGCCGATCACGGCAAAGCCGGCGCGCCAGCTCAGGTAACTGGCCAGCAGGTTGCCGAGAGGCATGCCCACCACCGACGCCACCGACCAGCCCAGGAACACCGTGGTCACTGCCGCAGCGCGGCGTTCGGGTGGCACCAGCAGGCCGATGGTGGCGGCAGCCTGCGGGGTGAACACCGCCGCCCCCAGCACCGCCAGCGGCCGCAGCACCACCAAAGCGGCGTGGTCGGGCGCCAGCGCGCAGGCAATGTGGCCCAGGCCCAGTGACAAGAGCGCCAGGCTCAGCAGCCAGCGCCGGTCGATGCGCGAGGTGGTGGCGGCAAACAGCGGCGCGCCCAGGCACATGGCCACTGCGGCCACGCTCAGCAGCTGGCCGGCCACCGACACGCTGATCTGCAGGTCACGCGCCAGCTGGTCCAGCATGCCGGGCATCACCATCACGCCGCAGGCCACCACGAAGTTGCCGAACATCAGCGTGCGCACCGTGCGCTGGCTGGCGGTGGGCGGCGTTCCGGTGTGGGCGATGTCGGGTGAAATGTCGGGCGCCTGGGCCATGGGTGGGGTGCGCGCCACAGCGCTGCGGTACAACCCGGCTTGCCCAGGATCGATGAATTTTCATACATTAATGCCACGATGCGTTCACCGGACATTCCCGCAATCACTGCCGTGCTGGCCCAGCCTGCCCTTGGCGACCTCGCCAGCGATGCGCCGCTGGCGCCCCAGGCCATGCGTGCCGCGCTGGGGCGGTTTGCCACCGGTGTGACGCTGATCACCTGCCGCGCCGCCGATGGCGCGCCGGTGGGGCTGACGGCCAACTCCTTCACATCGCTGTCGCTCGACCCGCCGCTGGTGCTGTGGAGCCTGCGCCGTGTCAGCACCAGCCTGGCGGCATTTGCCGGTGCGGCGCACTTTGCGGTCAACGTGCTGGCCGAAACCCAGGTGGAGCTGTCGCGGCGCTTTGCGTCGTCGCAGCAGGCCGACAAGTTTGCCGAGGGCCACTGGGCTGCGGGCATCGGCGGTGTGCCGGTGCTGGCGGGCTGCGCGGCGGTGTTCGAGTGTGCGGTCGACAGCCAGCAACTGGCCGGCGACCATGTGTTGTTCATCGGCCGCGTGCTGCGGCTGGCCGATCTGTCGGTGGCGCCGCTGCTGTTCCAGGGCGGGCACTACCGGATGTTGGGAGAGATCTTGTGAGTCTGAGCGAACGCATTGAAGCCAAATGGATCGACAGTTTCGTCGAGGTCTTCCGCCTGTGTGGTGTGAAGCCAGGTGACGCCTGTGCGGTGTTGTCGGAGACCCAGTCCCGCCAGAGCCTGGTGCAGTTGAGCGAGCTGGCCCTGGCCCGCCTGGGCGCGCGCTGGTTCCATGTGGTGCTGCCCACCCCGCGGCAGACCGCGCCGGTGCCGGTGCGGTCCACCGGCGCATCAGACGCCATCGGCCGGCTGGAGCCAGTGGTGGCGGCACTCGCCGGCAGCGCATTCATCGCCGACTGCACCGTCGAAGGCCTGCAGCATGCGGTGGAGCTGCCGCAGATCCTGAAGGGCGGCGCCCGGGTGCTGGTGGTCAGCAACGAGCACCCCGAGATCCTGGAGCGCACGGCACCGCATGCCGAGGACGAAGCCCCGGTGCGTGATGCGATGCGGCTGTTGAAGACCGCGCGGGTGATGCAGGTGACTTCGCCGGCCGGCACCGACCTGACGATTTCGCTCACCGGCGCGCGGGTCGGCGGCGTGTGGGGCTTCAGCGCCAAGCCGGGCACGCTGACCCACTGGCCGGCTGGCCTGGTGCTGGCGTTTCCGGCGGCGGGCTCGGTCGACGGCACGCTGGTGCTGGCGCCGGGCGATGTGAACCTGACCTTCAAGCGTTACCTGGCCGATGCGGTGAGGCTGCGCATCGCCGACGACCATGTCACCACGATCGAGGGCAGCAACGTCGATGCCGAGCTGATGCGCGGCTACCTGGCCGCCTGGGGCGACCGCGAGGCCTATGCCGTCAGCCATGTCGGCTGGGGCCTGAACCGCCGCGCCCGCTGGGACGCGATGACCTTCTACGACAAGGCCGACTTCAACGGCACCGAGTTGCGCGCCTTTGCCGGCAGCTTCCTCTACAGCACCGGCGCGAATGAGGTGGCCGGCCGCCACACGCTGGGCCATTTCGACCTGCCGATGCGCGGCTGCACCATCACCATCGACGGCGTGGCGGTGGTGACCGCCGGCGCGCTGGTGTGATGGCCGCGCAACTGGTCACCAGCGCGCCGCTGGCCCAGCTTCGCTGGGACGGCGGTGGCCAGACCGTGCTGCTGCTGCACGGCGTGGGCGGCGGCCGCCTCGCCTGGAGCGACGGCGTCAGCGACACCGGCGCGGCGCTGGCGGCGGCCGGCTTCAACGCCGTGGCCATCGACTTTCCGGGTTATGGGCTGTCAGCGCCGCTGCAACCCTGCACCCTGGCCGGCATGGCCGGCGCGGTGCTGGCCAGCATCGCTGCGCTGGGCGGCGGCCCGGTGATCCTGGTGGGCCACAGCATGGGCGGCATGGTGGCGCAGCAGGTTGCCGCCACCGCACCGCAGGCGGTGGCGGGCCTGGTGCTGGCCGGCACCTCACCGGCCTTCGGCAAACCGGGCGGTGATTGGCAGCAGGCCTTTCTGCAATCGCGCTTCGCGCCGCTGGATGCCGGCCTGGGCATGGCGGTGCTGGCCGCGCAGCTGGTGCCTGCGATGGTGGCGCCGGGTTGCGCTGCGCCGGCCGTCGCCGCCGCCCAGGCCATGATGGCTGCGGTGCCCGAGGCCACCTACCGCGCTGCGGTGGCGGCGCTGGTGGCCTTCGACCAGCGCGCCAACCTGCCGCACATTGCCGTGCCGACACTGGTGGTCACCGGCGAACACGACCGCACCGCCGCGCCCGAGGTGGCGCGCAAGATGGCCGAGCGCATCCCCGGCGCGGCCTGCCATATCCTGCCCGGCGCCGGCCACCTGCTCAACATCGAGCAGCCGGCATCCTTCAACACCGCGTTGCTGCAGTTCCTGCAGCGGCACTGACCCCAGGAGCCACCGATGTCTGCCGTGCTTGCCCAAGGCGCCGAAACCGCTGCCGCTGTTCCAACGCGTTACCTGCCCTCGCACATCTGCGGCAACCCCGGCCAGCTGACGCCGCTGCAGCGCGAACTGATCGCGCGTGTCACCGCGCTGGGCCCGCGCTTCGCTGCCCGTGCCGAGCGTTATGACCGCGAGGCCAGCTTTCCCTTCGACAACTACGACGACCTGCGCGACGCCGGCCTGCTGGGCATCTGCGTGCCCACGCGCTTCGGCGGCCTGGGGGCCGACTTCGCCACCTATGTGATGGTGTCCGCCGAGATCGGCCGCTGGTGCGGTGCCACCGCGCTCAGCTTCAACATGCATGTGTGCAGCTGCCTGTGGGCCGGCGAAGTCGCCGACAGCCTGGACATGACGCCTGCGCAGCGCGCCGACCATGACGTGAACCGCGCGCTGCACTTCGGCCGCATCGTCGAAGAGGGCAAGATCTACGCCCAGCCGTTCAGCGAAGGCGGCGCGGCGGCGGCGGGTGCCGCGCCCTGGGGCACCATCGCCCGCAAGGTCGACGGCGGCTATGTGGTCACCGGCAAGAAGATCTTTGCCAGCCTGGCCGGTGCGGCCGACACCTACGGCGTGCTGTGTACCTTGGACCGGCCCGACCGCGCCAGCGGCGGCAGCCGGCGTGATGCCATGTACCTGGCGGTGCCGGCAGACGCGCCTGGCGTGCAGGTGGTCGGTGACTGGGACCCGCTGGGCATGCGCGGCACCGTCAGCCGCAACCTGCTGTTCAAGGACGTGTTCGTGCCCGAGACGGCGCGCATGATGCCCGAGGGCCTGTACTTCCAGGCCGCCAGCCGCTGGCCGCACATGTTTGCCACGCTGTCGCCCACCTACCTGGGCGTGGCGCAGGCCGCGTACGACTTCACCGTGCAATACCTGCGCGCCGAGGTGCCGGGCATGCCGCCGGTCAAGCGCCGCATGTACCCGACCAAGCAGTACGCGGTGGCCGAGATGCGCATCAAGCTGGAGGCCACCCGCGCGCTGTTCCTGCAGAACGCAAGGGATGCCCGCATCGACCCCGACAAGGACATGCGCATGCGCCTGTACGCGGCGCACTACACCATCATGGAGAACGCCAACGACATCTGCCGGCTGGCGGTCCGCACCTGCGGTGGGCAAAGCATGCTGAAGAGCCTGCCGCTCGAACGCCTTTACCGCGACAGCCGCTGCGGCAGCCTGATGCTGCCCTGGACAGCCGAGCTGTGCATGGACCGGCTGGGCCGTGAATGCCTGTACGAAGCCGGCGAGCGCGACGAAGCCATCGAGTGATGGCTGTGACGGCAGTGGCGGCAGTGGCGGCTGTCAGGGTGTGATGGCTGCCAGCGCGGCGCCGCTGTACCAGCGCTTTGCCGACACGGCGGCGCGCGTGCCCGACGCGTTGGCGGTCGAAGCGGGCGGCGAGCGCGTCACCCACCGGCAGTTCATCGCGCTGGCCGATGCCCAGGCGGCGGCCTGGGCCGCACAGGGGCTGGGCGCCGGCAACTGCATCGGCTGGCTGGGCCACAACAGCGTGGCCATGCTGGCCGGGCTGCTGGCCTGCGCGAAGCTGGGCGCGGTGTTCGTGCCGCTCAACTGGCGCCTGGCGCCGGCCGAACTGGTTGCCATGGCCGACCACGCCGGCCTGTCTGCGCTGCAGCACACGCCCGAGCTGGATGGCCTGGCGGCGCAGCTGCGCACCAGTGCAGCGCCGGCGGGGGGCACCACCGCGCCTGGCCAGCCTGGCGATGTGCTGCTGGTCTACACCAGCGGCACCACCGGCGAGCCCAAGGGTGCGCTGCACACCCAGCAGGGCATGCTGGCCAACATCGACATGGCGCTGGCGGTGCAGGGCATCTCGGCGGCCGACCGGGTGCTGGCGGTGCTGCCGTTGTTCCATGTCGGCGGGCTGTGCATCCAGGTGCTGCCGGCGCTGGCCGCCGGCGCCGCCGTCAACTTGCATGCCCGCTTCGACCCCGGCGCCTGGTTGCACGATGTGGCGCACTGGCGGCCCGCCACCAGCCTGCTGGTGCCGGCGGTGATGCAGGCTGTGCTGGCGCACCCGGCCTGGCCGGCGGCCGACCTGTCGGCGCTGCGTTTTCTCAACAGCGGCTCGTCGATCGTGCCGGTGGCGCTGATCGAGGCATTTCACGCCCGCGGCGTGCCGGTGGCGCAGGTATACGGCAGCACCGAGACCGGGCCGTTCTCGATCGCGCTGGCGCCCGCCGAGTCCATGGCGCAGGTGGGCAGCACCGGCAGGCCGGCGCCTGGTGTGCAACTGCGGCTGGCCGACGCCGCTGGCCAGGCGGTGCCCGCCGGCGACGTGGGCGAAATCTGGCTGCGCGCGCCCAACCTGATGCGCGGCTACCACCGCCTGCCACCGTCGGGGCCCGGCAGCGGCTTCGTCGATGGCTGGTTCGCCACTGGCGACCTGGCACGTACCGACGCGCGAGGCTGGGTGACAGTGGTCGGCCGCAGCAAGGACATGCTGATCAGCGGTGGCGAGAACATCTACCCGGCCGAGATCGAGAACATCGCCGCCACCTGGCCCGGCGTGGCCGAGGCGGCGGTGGTCGGCCTGCCGGATGCCCGCTGGGGCGAGGTGCCGGTGCTGGTGCTGGTGCCGCAGCCGGGTGCGCTGGTGGATGTGGCGGGCCTGCAGGCCCATCTGCAGCTGCTGCTGGCGCGCTTCAAGCAGCCACGGCGCACCGTGTTGATGGACGCTGTGCCGCGCACCGCGCTGGGCAAGGTGCAGAAGGCGGCGTTGCGGGCGCTGCTGGCCGGGGCAGCGCCGGGTTGAGGCGCCTGCTCAGTTCAGCACCGCAGGCCGGTCGCCGCCGGCGTCTGGCGACGCTGGTGCAATCGCCAAGCCCCAGTCGGCGCCGGCCAGGGCCTGCTCCAGCAGGCGCATCAGCGCGGTGGACAGATCAGCGCTGAGCTGCATCGCCAGCTGTCTGCCGCCGACCTCACGCAACTGCAGCTTCAGGCCCTGGCCGGCATCGCCCGGGCCGAGGTCCACCGCCTCGGGCAGCAGCGGCTCGGCGCCCAGCGGCTGGGCCGTCACCCGGGTGTCGAAGGGCTCGGCAAAGCTGGCGCCCGGCAGCGGCCGGGTGTTGACGGCCTGCGCCAGCATGGCCTGGGCCGCAGGCAGCACGCTGGCGTTCGGCATGGTCTGCACGATGCCGGCATGCGTCACCAGCTTGGAGAGCGGCGGCCACAGCAGCCGCACCATGCGGCGGGTGAGCCAGACGCTGTAGAGATCGCCCGCACTGGTGCGCACATGCCACAGCAGCCGGTCGGGCCCCGGCTGGTAGCGCAGTTGCATCTGATGGATGTTCACGCCGGCATTCTAGAAAGCTGCCGGTCAAGCCGCCGGTCAAGCCGCAACGGCGCCCAAGCGCACCTTGGCGGCATCGCGCGCCAGGGCTTCGCGGGTGGCGATCTGGCGGTACCACACCGTCACGGCCGAACTGGTCAGCACGATGAACAGGCTGTAGAGCACCGGCACCAGCAACACCTGTTGCTGCATCTCGCCCTGGAAGGTGAGCGTGACGATCAGCACGGCCAGCGGGCCGTTCTGGATGCCTGTCTCCAGGCTGATGGTGCGTGACCGGTTGCCGTCCTGGCGCAGCCCGCGCGCCAGCCAGTAGCCCAGCAGCATGCCGAACAGGCCCAGACCGATCGCCGCGAAGAACACCGACCAGGGGGTCTGCAACAGCAACTGGTAATTGCGCGGCACCCACGAGACGACGAGGAACAGGATGACGGCGATGCCCAGCATCGAGCCGATCAGCTCGATCGTGGCGCCGATGTTGGGGTTGAGCTTGCGCAGCACCATGCCGAGCATGGTGGGCACCAGCAGCACCACCAGCACCTGCGCCACGTTGGCCGCCGGGATCGCGAATTCGCCGGTCACGCCGGCCAGGCCGCTGTAGAAGGCGACCAGCGCCGGCACCGCCACCACCGCGACCAGGGTGGACACGCTGGTCATCATGATCGACAGCGCCAGTACACCCTTGCTGAAGTAGGTGAAGATGTTGCTGGTGGTGCCGCCGGGCATGCAGCCCATCAGGATCAGCCCCACCGCCAGCGGTGGCGGCAAGCCCAGCACAACCGCCAGCAAGTAGCCGATGAACGGCATCACGCCGTACTGGCACACGATGCCGATGATCACGCCCTTGGGCTTCTTGAACGCGATCAGGAAGTCGCGGAAGGTCAGGCTTGCGCCCATGCCCAGCATGATGACCATCATCATCACGCCGAGCAGTTGGGTCTCCAGGGGGGTCAACATGGCGGCATCCTTTGCTTCATTGGCGCTTCATTGGCGCTTCATTGGCGCTTCATTGGCGCTTCACTGGGGCTTCAGGCCTGGGGCCGGTTGGCGAATTCTGTCTTGACCTCTGCCTTCAGGTCCTTGCGCAGGATCTTGCCGACAGGCGTCTTGGGCAACTCGTCGCGGAAGACGATCGACTTCGGCACCTTGTAGTCGGTCAG
>JBBRVT010000060.1:0-13809 GCA_038246615.1 Burkholderiales bacterium | reverse complement strand
TGTCGAACTGGACAAGGAGGCGGGCCGGGCCTTGATCCACGGCTTGCAAGAAGGCCTGAACGCGGCTGCGGCTGCGACTTCGGCTGCGGCTGAAACCGACAACAGTCCCGGGTGAGGGCCAGCGCCCGACCGGGCGACTGCTGCGCCTCATGGCATCGGGCAACGACTTTCGCCGCAAGATGGCCAAGCTCGCCAGGCGCTCCGATCCTGCTGGTCGTGCATGCCGTGTGCGACCGGGTCGGCCACTTGAAACCTGTGGGCGGGATGCTCGGCCAGCAGTCTCACCAGGCAAGTTCGCCACCTGTTGGAAGCGCCGCGCGACCGAGGGTTCGTCATCGTCGTGATCCCCCTGCTTCAGGCATTGCGGCGGGGTCTGCGGTGTGGCAGGCTGGCCTCCCTCGGTGCGGGGTTCCGCCATGTCGGCGGTGGCTGCTGCATCGGCCAACACTGGACCAACCACATGCCCACCGCACACTGGCAACACACCGCCCTGGCGCTTGCCGCCGCCCTGCTCACCGGCACGGCCGCGCAGGCCGCCAGCGGCATCCAACTGCAGTTCGAGACGATCTCGGGGCCGACGATCACCGGCCGGTCCACCGTCATGGGCTATGAGAGGTCGATCGACGCCACCAGTTTCCAGTGGGGCGTCGGCGTCGGCATCAGTTCGGGCACGAACGGCGAGCGCAACGCCAGCACGCCCAGTGTCTCCGACATCACCTGGACGCAGGCCTTCGACACCAGCTACAACCGTCTGAACAACGCCATGTTCTCTGGCGGCCGGTACGACTCGACCTTCAGTTTCGTCGCCGACGGCGCCGCCAACCAGCCCAAGCAAAGCTACCTGACCATGCGGACCGGCATCTCGGTGATCAGCAGCCTGAATGTCTCGTCGGGCGGCGACCGGCCGTCGATGTCGGCCTCCGAGGGTTTTCGCAGCTTCAGCCTGAGCTACGACCCGGCCAAACTGGGCAAGTCTGGCAGCGCGGTCAGTGTGGGCTATGACGGTGTCGAGAATCGTGTCACCGGCCAGACAAACCGCGCCGGGTCAGACCGTGTCGGCGGCGCAGCGGCCAGCGGGCTCTACCTGCGCCTGGGCGGCATCGGCGGCGGCGGCAGCGGCAGCGGCAGCATCGCCATTGCCGGTGACAGCACCGACCGGGGCTACGAGAACTGGATCAAGCTCAGCTCGTTCCAGTGGGGTGTGGGCGTGGGGCTGGCGCCTGACGGAGACGGCTTTCAACAGTCCGTCCCGTCGATCTCCGAGCTGACGGTGACGCAGGTCTTCGACGGCGCCGTGCCGGTGATCCTGAGCAACCTGCTGCGCGGCCGCTCGATCGGGCGGGCCACGCTCGAGTACGTGCAGGGTGGCACCAGCGGCTCGGTCACCGCCATGCAGCTGGAGCTGGACGACGTGATCTTCAGCGGCCTGTCGATGAGCAGCAGCGGCGAATTGCCCAGCGTCAGCCAATCGCTGAACTTCAGAGGCTACACCCAGACGATCTGGGCCATCAAGCCGGACGGCACGCGCGGCGACGCCGACGTCTTCAGCTACGACCTCCTGACGCGCGAAGTGCGCGGCAACGCGACGGCGACGGCGGCGGCGAGCATCGACGGCTTCGGTGCAGGCATGCTGGCACCGCTGGCCGCCCCACCCATCCCCGAGCCGCAGACCTGGGCGCTGATGGCCGGTGGCCTCGCCCTGCTGGGGCTGCTGCGCCGGCGCCGCCCGGCATGAGCCTGGTGCCGGCCCAGGGCTGAATCCGTCGTCCGCTGCAGCCGCTTCATCGCCGGCACGGCGGCGTCGGGGCAACTGCACCGCAGCATGACCGTGCGCGCCAGCGCCAGCGCCCGCGCCCAGCGCGGCGGGCTGCGGCGCGTCACCCTGCACCTGCGGCAACACCGCGACATGGTGGGCGTGGGCCAGGCCCAGGCCTGGCGTTCCAAACCGATGTCACCAGGCAGCGCCGCGCCGCCAGCCTCACTTGCGGTAGTGCTCCAGCGACGGCGGCGGGTTGTAGCCCAGCTCGCGGGCGCGGGCCTCCCAGCGGGCGGCGGGCTGCGGCTGGTCGAGCCGGCGGTAGTGCAGCGCCAGCTCGTAGCTGGCGATGCCGTTGCCCAGCTCGGCGGCGTACTGCATCCAGCCCTCGTAGCGCGACAGCGTGGGGCCGTTGCGCTCGCTGGTGGCCCACTGCCGGCCGACGCGCGCCGCAGCGTCCTTGTCGCCGCGCGCGGCGCGCTTCAGGTCGCCGTTGTAGGACTCGCCGCGCTCGGGCGCGGCGTCGAAACTGCGCCGGTACAGCCGCACGTCGTTGCTGCGCAGGATGCCGGCGGCCTCGCGGGCGCCTTCGGCTGCCACCTCGGCCGCGCCGGCACGGGCGCTGCCCGGCCAGCGCTGGCGGAACTGCTCGGCCTGGCGCAGCAGCTCGGGCGGCCACAGCGTGGCTTGCAGGGCGTTGAAGTCGGCGTCTTCGGCGGCGCGCGCCAGCGCGGCGCGGGCCTGGTCCTCGGCGCTGGCGCGGGCACGGGCGGCCGCCAGCTGCCGGGCCGATGCCACCGGGATCGCCACGCTGCTGTTGTCGGCGATGAACGGAAACTGCGCAAAGCGCCGGATCACCGGCAGCGCATGGCCCAGCATGCGGCGCTGCACGTCGATCTTGACCAGGCGGAACAGGTCGGGAAAGGACAGCTCGTCGGACGCGCCCTGCAACTGCTGCACCAGCGCGCCGGTGTAGAAGGTGGTGTCGGTCTCGCGCTTGGGCGCGATGGCCGGCTTGCCGGCGCCGGTGGAAAACGCGATCAGGTAGCCCGGCGGCGCCTCCACCTGGTTGAAGCCGTCCACGCCACGCGCGCTGGGCCGCAGGTCGGTGCGGCAGGCGTCGATCACCAGCACGGTGAGGCCGGCGGTCCGGCGCGGCAGCCGCTGCAGCAGGTCGCGGTTGAGCAACAGGCTGCCGCGCAGCAACTGGTCGGCCGCCGCATCGGGCCGCACGCCGGCGCCCACCAGCAGGTTGTCGGCATCGACCTGCAGGCCATGGCCGCTGAAGTAGAAGAACAGCGTGGCATCGGCCGGCGCCGCCTGGGCCGCAGCGGTGAAGCGCTCGACCGCGCTGCGCGCTGCGGCGGGGTCGGCATCGAGCACGGTGCTGGTCTGGAAGCCACGCTGTGCCAGCGCCGCCTGCACCTCCTGCGCGTTGGTGTGGATCGACGGCAGGTCGAAGGGCTCGGGGTACTGGCGGTTGCCGATCACCAGCGCCAGGCGGGCGGGGTCCGGGGCGGCTTGTGGGGCGGCTTGTGGGGCGGCGGCGGACGCCGGTGCGCCCAACGGCGCAGCGGCACTGTGGCCGGCACGCGGCACGGCCAGCGTTGCTGCGAATGCGGCCTGCCACAGGCGGCGGCGCTGCAGGTCGGGTGCGGTCACGGTGCGCTCCCGCAGCCCAGCAGATTGCCCACCGCGCTGCAGCTCGACGGCAGCTTCAAGCCCTGCGACCCCTGCGTGGCAGGGCGGCCGGGGCCCACCTCGGCGATCACGCCGGCGCGCAGGCGGATGGCGACGTTCTCGGTGCGCACCGTCTCGTCGAAACGCTCGCGCCGGGCCGTCTCCGACACCGAGGCCACCGCCGACAGCGAGCCGGCCAACTGCGGCGTGGCCGGCAGCACGTTGTTGTAGAACAGCGGCACCTCGGCCAGGTCGCCCGCGCCGTCCTGGAAGAATCTGTAGGCCGCCTGGCCCACCTTGGGCCCGGCCAGGTAGACCGCCGCGCCGCCGCCGGCGGCACGTTTGGGCAACAGCTGCACATAGCCGGCGTTCAGCCCCTCGGTGCGGCCGCCGGTGCCCAGGCCGCCCACGTTCACCTGCACCGGCCGGTCGGCCGAGCCCAGGCTGGCCAGCCTGGCCAGGCCGGGCTCGGGCAGCAGGGTGATCTGCAGGCCGGGCAGCGAGCGTTGCTGGCCGAAGCTGGCGTCGTTGTACCAAAGCCGTGCGGTCAGCGGGCTGCTGGCCTCGGTGCCCAGCTTGCCGACGGCCAGGCGCAGCACGTCGGCCTCCAGGCCGGCGCCGCCCACCTGCACCACCCGGCCGGCCAGCGTGATGGCGGCCTGGCCGGCCTGGCGGGCGTCGGGCAGATCGACGGCGCTCCACGCGGTGTTGAAGGCCGTGCCGCTGAGCGCCGACACCGCGCCGTCCAGCTGGTTTACGACCTGGTCGAAACGGATCGATGCGCCGGCGGTGGCCTGCAGCGACAGGCTGGCGCCGGTGACAGTGCGCACCTGGCTGTGCGGGTTCTGCCACAGCACGTCGTCGGCCAGCGCGATCTCGCGGCCGCGCAGCGGGTCGACTGCGGCCACCGCGCCGGCGGCCGGCACCGGTACCTGGTAGCCAGGCGCAGCATGGGCGCGCAGCGCCAGGCTGCCGGTGCGTATGGTCAGCTCGCCGTCGAATCGGGGGTCGCCGGTGGCGGCGGCGCCAGCGGCCACCGGCGCGCCGATCTGCAGCTTGCCAGCGTCGATCTGGCTGGCAGCCCCAGCCCCAGCCCCAGCTGCAGCCGCACCAGCACCCGCAGCGCCATCCGCCAGGCGGCCCAGCGTCACCTGGCCCAGCGTCAGGTTGTTCCAGGCGCCATCGGCTGCGCCACCGGCCCGGCCGGCGCCCAGCAGCAACTGGTCGGCGTCCACTGACAACGGCCGCGTGCCCCATTGATTGCCCGGGTGCAGCGCCTCGATGCGCGCCAGCGGCGCCGACAGGCTGATCGGTGCCGTGGCAGTGACGGTGACCGGCCCGCCATAGACCTGGGCCCCGGTGCTGGCCAGGCTGCCGCCCAGGCTGACGGCGCCAGCGGCCGTCAGCGCGCCCAGCCGGTCGTTGCCGCCGGTGGCCAGGCTGGCGTAGGCGGCCAGGCGCACGTGGCTGGCCGCAGGCAAACGGTCGGCCAGCTCGGTGCGCAGGCTGCCGCTGCTGACGATGGTGTCGCCCTCGTAGACGAGGCTGTCGCTGACCAGGACCAGGCTGCCGCTGCCGGCCTGCTGCAGGCTGCCGCTGCCACTGACGGCCTGGGTGAGGCGCACCGCGTCGCTGCGCTGGAAGCGCAGCAGGCCGGCGTTGTCCACCGCACCGCGGCCCAGGCTGCCACTGCCGCCACCATCGCCAAGCTGCAGCGTGCCGGCCTCGATGCGGGTGTCGCCATGCGCCTGGTCGCTGCGCAGCAGCCAGGTGCCGGCGCCCTGCTTGGCCACGGTGCCGTCGCCGCTGAAGCGGCCGCTGAATGCGTCGATGCTGTCTTCGACGCCGCCAGCACCGGCGGCCAGCATGAAGCGGCCCAGCAGCACCTGGGCCGGCGCCGCACCGTCGGCCACCGCAGCCAGGTCTGTCAGGCGCGCCAGCACCTGGTCGCCGCCCAGCTGCAGCGTGGTGCCGGCGGCCATGGCCAGCCTGGTGTCGGCCTGCAGGCGCTGTGCGCCGCCGGTGGCCACGCCACCGGCCAGCACCTGCAGGCTGGGCGTGCTCAGCAGGCCGTTGGCAGCCACGCTGAGCAGGCCGCCTTCGACGGTTGCACCGCCGCTGGCCTGCACCGTGGCAGCCAGCGTGGTGTTGCCGCTGCTGTGCAGGCTGGCGGCGGTCAGCGGGGTGAACACGTTGGCGCCGTCCAGCCGCACCGCGCCGTCGACCAGCAACTGCGGCGGCGGCGCCTCGCCTGCATCGGCCAGCGGGCGCTTCTGCCCGGGCGCAAGCCAGGCCGGAAGCGCGGCTGAAAGCGCCGCCGGAAGCGCCGCTAGAAACGCCGCCGGTGCAACGGTCGGCGCTGGCGGCGCACCCAGCGTGCCGGCCAGGTCCAGGCTGGCCAGGCGCTGGTCGGCACCCAGCAACAGCGTGGCATCGCGCTGCACCACCAGGCGGCTGCCGGTCGACAGGCCGGGGCCAGGGCCGGTGGCCAAGGTGCCCGCCTGCAGCGTCAGCAGCGGCGTGGCCAGGCTGCCGCCCACGCCCAGGGTGAGGCTGCCGCCGGCCAGCGTGGCACTGCTGCGGGCCAGCACCGGGGCAGCGAGCAGGTTGCTGCCGCTGCTGTGCAGCGAGTCGGCCTGCAGGCCGGCCAGCACGCTGGCGCCTTGCAGCGTGGCACCCTGGGCCACGGCCAGGCTGCCGCGTCCGGCCAGCGTGCCTGCCAAGCTGAGCGTGGCCACCTGCTCTGCCCCGGCCAGCAGCAGCCAGCCGTTGTCGACCACGACAGCCGGCAGGCCCGAATCCGGCAGCCCGGCAGCCGGCCGGCCGCGCAGCTGGCCTGCCAGCTGGGTGGTCAGCGTGGCGCCGCCCTGCAGCGCCAGGGTGGTGGTCTGCAGGCTGCCGCCTTCGCCCAGCACCAGCGTGCCGCCGGCCACGGTGCTGCTGTCGGCCTGCACCGCAGCGTTGATCTGGCTGCTGCCCAGGCTGCGCAGCGTGGCGGTGGCCACGGTGGTGTCGACCAGCGCATCCAGCAGGTTGACGCGGGTGCTGGCCGTCAGGCCGCCGGGGCCCGACAGCCGGCCCGACAGGTCGAGCGACTGCACCGTCACCGGCGCCATCAGCTGCAGCGTGGCGCCGGACGCCACCGTCACCGCAGCCTGGGCAGACAGGCTGTTGCCGCCCAGGCTGACCAGCAGGCCGGCGTTCACCGTCACCAGGTTGCCGCCCACGCCGCTGCCGGCCAGCTGCAGGGTGCCGCCACCCTGCTTCAGCAGCTGGCCTAACTGGCCGGTGAAGGCGCCGCTGTAGAACGAACGGCCGTCGTCGGCAGCGGTGTCAAGCAGCAGGGTGAAGTTGCCCAGGTCGACCCGGGCCGTGGTGTCGGCCGGTGCGCCGCCCGGGTTCGGCGCGTCACCCAGTGCGGCCAGGGTCTGGTGGCCGCCCAGCACCAGGCTGGCGCCATTGGCCAGCTGCACCGCGCCAGCCTGTGGCAGGCGCTGTCGATCGCTGGTGGCCAGGGCGCCGGCCAGCACCCGCGTGCCGCCGTTGTGGATGGATATGCCGCCCAGCACCAGGGTGCCGGCGCCCGCCTTGTCGATGCCGCCGGCCGCGCCAGCAGCCAGGCCAGCGGCATCCGCCAGCGCCCCGTTGTAGGCCACGCTGGCGCCAGCCGCCACGTCCAGCACACCGCCACGGGCACCCAGCGCGATGCCGCGGTTGGCGGCCAGCGCGGTGCTGGCGCCGATCTGCAGCGTGGCACCGTCGATGAGCAGGTGGCCAGGCGTGGCGGTGGCGGGCGCGGTGCCGAGCTGGTCGTCACGGTTGATCGCCAGCGTGCCGGCCAGCAGGCGGGTGGCGCCGGCGTGGGTGCTGGCTGCGGTGCCGTCGAGCAGCAGGCGGCCGGCACCGGTCTTGGTGAGCGCGCCCTGGGCTGGATCGACCGATGTGCCCGACAGCACGCCACCGTAGGCCAGCTGCTGGCCGGCGGCCACGTCCAGCGTGCCGCCGGCCAGGCCCAGCTGCAGGCCGCGGTTGGCGGCCAGGCTGAAGCCGGCCTCGGCCAGCAGCGTGCCGCCGTCGAGCAGCAGGTGGCCCGCCGCTGGCGCGGCCGGCGCGGCGCCCAGCCGGGCATCGGCGCTCAGCGCCAGCGTGCCGGCCAGCACCTGGGTGGCGCCGGTGTGGCTGCTGGGGGCCGTGCCCTGCAGGCGCAGCAGGCCGGCGCCGGTCTTGACCAGCGTGCCGCCGCTGGCGCCAGCCGCATCGGCCACCACGCCGGCCAGCCCCGCCACGCGGCCATCGGCCACCTGCAGCGTGGCGCCACCTGCGCCCAGCGCCAGGCCGCGGGTGGCGGCCAGCACGGTGTCGCCGTCGATCTGCAGCGTGGCGCCGTCGATCAGCAACTGGCCGGGCGTGGCCACGCCGGGTGCGGCGCCCAGCTGGCCATCACGCTGGATGGCCAGGCTGCCGCCCAGCAGCCGGGTGGCGCCGGTGTGGATGTTGTCGGCGGCGCCGTCGAACACCAGGCTGCCGGCACCGGTCTTGGTGAGGGCGCCGCCGGGTGTGCCAACGGGTGCGCCGGCGCGGTCGCTGACCAGCCCGCCCAGCTGCAGCGCCGCCCCGCCAGCCACCTGCAGCGTGCCGCCGGCAGCGCCCAGCTGCAGGCTGCGGTCGCTGGCCAAGCGCAGGATCTGGTCGACTTGCAGCGTGCCGCCGTCCAGCACCAGGGCGCCAGCGGGCAGCAGGGCGCCGGCGGGCACGCCCAGCTGGCCATCACGCTGCAGCGCCAGGGCGCCGCCCTGCAGCAGGGTGGCGCCGCTGCGCACGCTGTCGGCCGCGCTGGTCAGGGCCAGCGTGCCGGCGCCGGTCTTGACCAGTGCGCCGGCGCTGCTGCCATCGGCCAGCGTGGCCGGCAGCGTCAGGGTGTGGCCGGCGTCCACCTGCAGCGTGCCGCCGGCGCCCTGCAGCACCAGGCTGCGCGTGGCCGCCAGCGTGAAGCTGGCGCTGGCCTGCAGCGTGCCGCCGTCGAACAGCAGGCTGGCCGGGTTGGCCGCATCGGGCAGCGCACCCAGCGCACTGTCGCCGGCCACCACCAGCGTGCCACCCAACAGTGCCAGGCCGCCGGTGTGGCTGTTGATACCGCTGAGCGTGAGGCTGCCGCCGCCGGCCTTGGCCAGGCGGCCGCTGCCGCTGATGGCGCCGCTGAGCGTGCCGCCGTTGCTACCATTGCTGCCGTTGCTCCCGTTGCTGCCGTTGCTGCCGTTGCTGCCGACCGTCAGCGTGCCAGCCTCCAGCAGCACGGCGCCGGCACCGGCGAGCGCGCCCAGGGTCTCGCTGGTGCTGGCCACCAGGCTGCTGCCGGCTGCCAGCTGCACCACCACGCCGTCGGCCAGCGCCGCGCCGCCAGCCAGCACCAGTGCCCCGTGCTGCAGATCCACCGGCCCGGTGAAGGTGTTGGCACCGCTGAGCGTGAAGCGGCCGCTGCCCAGCTTGGCCAGGCCGCCGCTGCCACCGATCGTGCCGCTGAACAGGCTGTCGCCGGCTGCGCCGGTGGCCAGCTGGAAGTTGCCAAGTTGCACCGTGCCAGTACCCGACAGCGCGCCGATGGTCTGGGCCGACTGCAGCACCAGGCTGCCATCGGCGTCCACCAGCACCGGGCTGGCGGCCTGCAGCGCCTGTGCGCCTGTCAAAACCAGGCTGCCGCCCTGCACCCGGGTGGCACCGGTGTGGCCGTTGCTGCCCGCCAAGGTGAGCGCACCGCTGCCCTGCTTGGCCAGGCTGCCGCTGCCCTGGGTAAGACCCGAAAAACTGGTGCTGTCGCCGTTGCCGCCTGCGGTCAGGTTGAAGCCGCCCAGCACCACCACCGGCGCAGCCGGCCCGGTATTGCTGGCCAGCGCGCCGAGGGTGGCATTGGCCAGCAGGCGCAGTTCGACCCCCGGCTGGCCGGCCAGGGTGACGGTGCTGTCGGCCAGCACGCCGGACGCGGCCACGGCCAGGCTGCCGGCTTGCACCAGCGTGCTGCCGCTGTGGCCAACAGCGCCGGCCAGGGTCAGCTGCCCGCTGCCCTGCTTGGCCAGCGTGCCGCTGCCGGCCAGGGCGCCGTCGAAGGTGAAGCTGGTGGCATCACCCAGCGCCAGCGTGGCGCCCGGCTGCAGTTGCAGCAGGCCGCCGCCGGTGAGGCTGGCCAGAGTCTCGCTGGCGTCGACCTGCAGTGTGGCGCCGGCCGCCAGGCCGACCGTGCCGCCATCGGGCACGGCCTGGCCACCGGCCAGCCGCAAGGTGCCGGCCAGCACCTGGGTGCCGCCGGTGTGCTGGTGGATACCGGTGAGCTGCAACGCGCCGCTGCCCTGCTTGACCAGGCTGCCGGCGCCGTCGAGGCGGCCGCCGTAGCTGCCGGCAGCGGCCTGGTCGAACACCAGCTGCGTGGCCACCTGGATGTCGCCCTGCAGGCTCTGGCTGTCGCCCTGCAGCGTGCCGGCGTCCACCTGGGTGCCGCCGCTGTAGCTGTTGGCGCCGCTGAGGGTGAAGCGGCCGCTGCCCAGCTTGCGCAGCCCGCCGTCGCCCTGGATCGCTCCCGCAAAGCCGGTGTCGGCCGCGCCGCCGGTGGACAAGGTGGCGCCCACAGCCAGCAGCACCTGGCCGGCCGCGTCGCCCGTCTGCGCCAGCTGCAGCACCCGGCTGCTGGCCTGCACCGCCAGCGTGGCACCGGGCGCCACGGTGACGGCGCTGCCGGTCAGCGCGTCGGCATGGGCCAGGGCCAGCGTGCCGCCCAGCACCTGGGTGCTGCCGGTGAAGCCGGTGGCGCCCGCCAGCGTGAACCGGCCACCGCCCAGCTGCTGCAGCACGCCACCGCCGGCCAGCGTGCCGCTGAACACGCTGTCTGCACCACCAGTGGCCAGGGTGAAGCCGTTGAGCAGCACCGCGCCGCCGCCCGACAACGGGCCCAGCCGCACATCGACACCGAGATCGAGCGTGGTGCCGGTAGCCAGGTCGACCGCGTTGGCCGCGCCCAGGGCCGCCGCGCGTGACAGCACCAGCCGGCCGCCGGCCAGCTGCACAGCGCCGATGAAGGCGGGGCTGGCCACAGCCAGGGCCAGGGTGCCGTCACCGGCCTTGGCCAGGCTGCCGCTGCCGCCCAGGCGCCCGTCCAGGCGCCCGTCCAGCCGCAGCGTGGTGCCAGCGTCCACCGCCAGCGTGCCACCGGCGCCACCCACGGCCACCGTGCGCTGCAGGGGCAATGCCACCGTGCCACCACCGGTGACACGCAGGCTGCCACCGTCGAGCGTGAGCCCGCCGGCGGGCGCGCCCAGCGCCGCGTCGGCCTGCACCGCCAGCACCCCGGCGCCCACGGTGGTGCCGCCGCTGTGGCTGCTGGCGCCGGTGAGCTGCAAGGTGCCCAGGCCCAGCTTGGCCAGCCCGCCACGGTCACTGAAGCTGCCGGCGAACGTGCTGGTGGTGCCGCCATCGCCGGCATGGCCGAGGGTGAGCACGCTGCCGATGGCCAGCGCCACCGCACCGGTGCCGCGAAGCGCGCCCAGATGCTCGCTGGCGGCCACCTGCAGGCTGCCGCCGTCCATGACCACGGCGGTGTCGTCGGGCAGGGCCTGGCCGCCCAGCAGTTGCAGCGTGCCAACCTGCAGCAGGGTGCTGCCGCGCTGCACGTTCCTGCCGGCCAGTGTGAGGGTGCCGTTGCCCAGTTTCCGCAGCGCACCGCCGCCGCTCAGCGCGCCGTCGAAGCGGCTGCTGGCAAAACCGGTGGACAGCGTGGCGCCTGCGGCCAGCGTGGCGCTGCCCGGGCCCGAGAGGCTGCCCACGCTGGCGCTCAGCGCCACGTCCAGCAGCGTGCCGGCACCGAGGTCCAAGGCATTGCCGTTGCCCAGCGCCCGGGCGTGCTGCAGCTGCAGGCTGCCAGCCGCCAGCGCCAGTGCGCCGCTGAAGGCGCTGTTGTCGCCGGCCAGCACCAGCGCACCGGCGTCCTGCTTGGTGAGCGCACCGCTGCCCGACAGCGGCCCGTTCAGCCTGAGCCCGGCGTCCGCTGTGGTCTGCAGCCTGCCGTCACCGGCACCCAGCACCAGGTGGCGGCCGGCGTCCAGCACGACAGCGCTGCTGCCGGTGGTGCCCAGCGTGCCGCCATCGAGCGTGACGACGGAGGTGGTGGCGCCGAGCTGGTTGTCACGGCTGACCAGCAGGCTGCCCCGCAGCACGGTGGTGCCGCCGGTGTGGCTGCTGGCGCCAGCCAGGGTGAAGGCGCTGCTGCCGAGTTTGGCCAGCCCGCCAGCGCCGCTGAAGCCGCCACCAAAGCTGAAGTCGCTGCCGGCACCCAGGCTCAGCAACGTGCCGGTGCCCAGCACCACGTTGCCGCCGGTGCCGGTGATCTGGCCCAGCTGCAGGCTGCTGCCGATCACGAGACTGCCCGGGCCGGCCAGCGTCAACCGCGTGGCAACGGGCAGCGCCAGGCCACTGGACAGGTGCAGCGTGCCGGCGGCCAGGTCGACCGCGCCGCCGAAGCCGCTGCTGCTGCCCAGCAGGCGCAGGCTGCCGGCACCGGCCTTGTGCAGCGTGCTGCTGCCACTGCCGCTGAGGGCGCCCAGCACCTGCAGCTCGCCGGCGGCGGCCTGCACGTCGAGTGTGCCGCCCTGTGCACCCAGCACCAGGCCGCGGCTCTGCGGCAGTTCCAAGGTGCCGACCCGGGTGCTGCGCAGGGTGCCGCCATCCAGCGTGAGTGCTGCGCTGCTGTTGCCGAGGCTGGCGTCGGCAGCGATCGACAGCACGCCGCCCAGCACCTGCGTGCCGCCGAGCAAGCCGTTGGCGCCCGTCAGCGTGAGCATGCCGTCACCCTGCTTGACCAACTGACCGCTGCCGCTGAAGCTGCCGTCGAAGCGGGCGGGGGCAGCGGTGCCGATGCGCAACTGGCTGTTGGGGGCCACGCTGACGGCGCCGTCGCCTGTGAGCTGGCCCAGCGTCTCGCTGGCGCTGACGACCAGGCTGGTGTCCGCGTCCATCGCCAGGGTGCCGGCATCGGGCAGCGCCCGGCCGCCCGACACCTGCAGGGTGCCATTGCGCAGCGCCAGGTTGCCGGTGTAGCCGCGGTTGTCCCCCTGCAACCGCAGTGCGCCCGCGCCCTGCTTGGCCAACGGGCCGCTGCCGCTGATGGCACCCGGCACGCTGATGGAGGCATTGATGGTGGCGGCCAGGATGCCGCCACCCGCAGCGACCACCACCCGGCGGTTGCCGGCCAACAGCAGCTGGCCGGCACCGGTCGCACGCAGGGTGCCGCCATCGAGCGTGAGGGCGGCGCCGTCACCGCCCAGGCTGGCATCGGCGGCGACCTCCAGCACGCCGTCGCGCAGCGTCGTGCCGCCGTTCTGCGTGTTGGTGCCGGACAGCGTGAGCGTGCCTGCACCTTGCTTGACCAGGCCGCCGGTGCCGCCCAAGTTGCCGCGGAAGCTGGCGCTGGCACCAGTCGGCAGGCTCAGTGTCAGGTCGTGGGCGCCCAGGGCCACCTCGCCGGCGCCCGTCAGCGCCCCCACCGCCTCGCTGGCAACCAGCTGCAGGATGGCACCGCTGTCGATCTGCAGCGCGCCCGCGTCGGCCAACGCCGCACCGCCCGCCAGCACCAGCCTGCCGTTGGCCACCGTGGTGCCACCGCTGAAGCTGTTGCTGCCAGACAGCGTGAGGCTGCCGCCGCCCTGCTTGACCAGGCTGCCGCCGACACCGCCGATGACACCGCTGAACTCTGTATTGGCGGCCGTGCCCAGCGTCAAGGTGTGGCCGCCCAGCGCCACCGCACCCGCACCCGCACCAGCGCCCGCACCCAAGCCCGACAACGCGCCCACGGTCTCGCTGGCCAGCAGTTGCAGCGTGGCGCCGCTGGCCACCTGCACCGCCGCGCTGTCGGCCAGCGCCGCACCGCCGGCCAGCAGCAACGTGCCCTGTGCCACCGTGGTGCCGCCGGTGAAACTGTTGCTGCCTTCCAGCGTGAGGCCGCCAGCGCCCTGCTTGACCAGGCTGCCGCCGCTGCCGCCGATGGCCCCGCTGAAGCTGCTGCTGGTGGCCGTGTTCACCGTCAGGGCGTTGGCGCCCAGCGCCACGGTGCCCGCGCCCGACAGCGTGCCCACCGTCTCACTGGCGTCCAGCCGCAACGTGGCGCCGTTGGCCACATTTACAGCGCCCGCATCGGCCAGCGCCGCGCCACCGGCTGCCACCAGCGTGCCGGCCACCACCGTGGTGCCGCCGCTGAAGCTGTTGCCGCCCGCCAGCGTGAGGCTGCCGCCGCCTTGCTGCACGAGGCTGCCGCCGCCGGTGATGCTGCCGTTGAAGGTGCTGACGGTGGCGCTGCCGACGCTGCCGTTGGTCAGGATTCTGTCGGTGTCGATCTG
>JBBRVT010000059.1:0-13965 GCA_038246615.1 Burkholderiales bacterium | reverse complement strand
CCGGGCGCGGACCGGCCTTGCGCTCGGGCCGATCACGCTCGGCACGCTGCGGCGGCGGGCCGGTGCGGCGGGTGTTGTTGCCGGCGCCGCCGCCGCTAGGGCGAGACGGGCCATCACGCTGGACGTCGCGCGGGCCATCACGCGGGCCGTCACGCTGCAGATCGCGCGGGCCATCCTGCCGTGGCGGCTTGGGGGTGCGGGCTTCCACCTGCTGCTCGCGCACATTGCCGGCCAGGCGGCGCACTTCACGCACGTCGGCCTCGTTCAGGTCGACGAACACGCCGCGCTTCAGGCCGCGCGGCAACACCACGCAACCGTAGCGGATGCGGATCAGCCGGCTCACGCCCAGGCCCACCTTGTCGAAGAGCTTGCGCACCTCGCGGTTGCGGCCTTCGGTGATGACCACGCGGTACCAGTGGTTCACGCCCTCGCCGCCGCCGTCCTCGATGGACTGGAAGCTGGCACGCTGGCCGTCGATGTCGACGCCTTCCAGCAGGCGCGCCTTCGATTCGGCCGTCAACGTGCCCAGAACGCGCACCGCGTACTCACGTTCGACGCCGAAGCGCGGGTGCATCAGCTGGTTGGCCAGTTCGCCCGAGTTGGTGAACAGCAGCAGGCCTTCGGTGTTGATGTCGAGCCGGCCCACCGACTGCCATTTGCCATGCGGCAGGCGCGGCAGGCGGCGGAACACCGTGGGGCGGTGCTGCGGGTCGTCGTGCGTGACCACTTCGCCCACCGGCTTGTGGTAGGCCACGATGCGCGGCGGCGGCGGTGCGATGCGCACCTTGATCGGCCGGCCGGCCACGCTGATGCGGTCACCGAAGCTGATGCGCTGGCCGGTGTGCGCCACCTGGCCATTGACCTGCACCTGGCCTTCGACGATGAGTTGTTCCATGTCGCGGCGTGAGCCGATGCCGGCCTGGGCCAGCACCTTGTGCAGCTTGGGTGCATCGGGCTCGGCGGCCAGCACGCGGCGCTCGGGCTGGGCGCCGGGCAGCTCGATCGGCAGCGCGTCGTAATCGCCCGACAGCACGGCGGCGAAAGTTTCGGTCACGTCCTTGGGCAAAGCCGGCGGCTGCTCGGCGGCCACGACAGGCACGTCGTCGTCGTCACCGTCATCACCGTCGCCCTGGTCACCTGCCCCAACAGCGGTGGTCAGCGCCTGGGCGTCGTCGGCCGGTGCACCGTCTTCGCGCGGGCCACGGTCGGCGCCGCCACGGCGGCCACGGCGGCGGTTGCGGTTGCGCTTGCGCGGCCCCCCGTCGCCGTCACCATCGGCGGCTGCGGGCGATTCTTCGGGACCGGCCGCCGGCGCCTGGGCCGTGGATCGGCCGGGTTCCGTTGCTTCGGCCTGCTCCGGCACGGATGCAGGCAAAGGCATCGGGGCTGCTGCAACGGCGGTGGCCGGTGATGCAACCAGCGGCGTGGGGGCGTCGGCAGATTCGGCGGCCGGGCGGCGCCGGACGCGTGGCGCCTTGGCCGGCGCGACAGCCTCCGCAGCGGCAGGCATGGCCACCTCGACAGGGGCTTCGGCAGTCACCCCGGCGGGCGCTTCGGCAGCCACCTCGGCGGGGGCTTCGGCGGCTACCTGGACAGCGGCATTGGCGCCGTCTGCCTCCACCGCCTTGCGGCGCGTGCGCTTGGGCTTGGCGGGAACCTCGGGTTCGGCCCCTGCCCCCGCCAACGGCGCGGCCGTTGCCGCCACCTCGGCCGGGGCAGCGTCGGCCGCCTTGGCAACGCGCCGGCGGCGTGGCTTGGCGTCGGCGTCGGCGGGCGCAGCAGCGCCCGGCAGGTCGGACAGGATCGGATCGGAATCAGGCATGGTCATGCAGGTGCTGCGGGAGAGGAACCATCGGCCTGGGGCGGGTCGGCCTCAGGGGACACATCGGAAACAGGGCCGGGCGCGTCGTCGCCGGGGGCCGGTGGCAGGTCGAATGCGAGATCGAGCGGGAGATCGAGCGGGAGTGCCGCCTGCGGCGAGCCGTCGTCCAGCAACGAAGGCTGCCCGGCGGAGCCGGGGTCGAACACCGCTGCGCTGGGCGGGCCGTCGAGCACCGGCAGCTGGTCGAGCCTGTGCAGGCCGAGGTCGTCGAGAAACTGGCGCGTCGTGGCGTACAGCGCCGGGCGGCCGGGCGCCTCGCGGTAGCCGATGGCCTCGATCCAGCCGCGGTCGTCGAGCTGCTTGATGATCTGGCTGCTGACTGTGACGCCACGGATGTCCTCGATGTCGCCCCGGGTGACCGGCTGGCGGTAGGCGATGATCGCCAGCGTCTCCATCGCGGCGCGGGAGTAGCGCGGCGGCTTCTCCGGATGCAGCCGGTCGAGGTAGGCGCGCATTTCCGGGCGGCTCTGGAAGCGCCAACCCGAGGCCAGCGCCACCAGCTCAACGCCACGGTCGCCCCAATCGTGCACCAGTTCGTCAAGCAGGCTGCGCAGCGTGTCGGCGCCGACCTGGTCGTCGAACAGGCTGCGCATGTCGCGCAGCGGCAGCGGCTGCTGAGCGCAGATCAGCGCAGTCTCGAGGACGCGTTTGGCCTCTTGGGTGTTCATGAACCTCTGTGCATCGCGGGCCGTTGCGGGCAACGGCGGGGGGACATCGTCTGTGGCGTGATCACCCGGGTGAGGCGCCGGTCGGGCGTCGATCAGGCGTTCGGTCGAACGGCTGCACTCGGGAAAACATCGGTTGCCGGGCTGGACCCGGCGCGGGGCTGAAGCACCCTGGGAGCCGGCGGCAGTTTCTGCGCGCCTGGGCTGGTATGCACGATGGGCCGGGTAGCGACTGGGCCTGCTGGATCGAAGCGGGTGCCAGCGCGGAGGTACACCCTCGCCGCCCATCACCCCCAACTTGGAACGGTATTGTAGACCGTGAACGGCCTGACCCGGCCGTTCATCCAGGCAGCACCGTGGCCCAGGCCTGCGCCAGATCGGCCGGCAAGGCAGCGACGAAGGCCATCGGCCGACCGTCGGCAGGGTGCGCAAACGCCAGTTCGGCCGCATGCAGGGCCTGCCGCTGCAGCCCCAGCAAGGGCCGCCCGCCGTACAGCGCATCGGCCACCAGCGGATGCCCGCGCGCGGCCAGGTGCACGCGGATCTGGTGGGTGCGGCCAGTGTGCAGGCGGCAGCGCAGCACCGACACGCTGTCGCGGCCGTCGCCAGCGGCGCCGTCCCACCAGGCCAGGCGCTGCACGTCGGTGCGCGACGGCTTGCCGGTGGCCACCACCGCCATGCGCAGGCGCGTCACCGGGTCGCGGCCGATCGGTGCGTCGATGCTGTCGGTCTCCCAGCGGATGTGGCCATGGGCCAGCGCCAGGTAGACGCGCCGCACGTCGCGCGCGGCGATCAGCCGCACCAGGGCGGTCATCGCCGGCAGCGTCTTGGCCACCACCATCAGGCCGCTGGTGTCCTTGTCGAGCCGGTGCACGATGCCGGCGCGCGGCAGCGCCGCCGCGCCCGGGTGGTGCGCCAGCAGGCCGTTGAGCAGGGTGCCCTGCCAGTGCCCGGGCGCCGGATGCACCACCAGGCCGACCGGCTTGTCCACCACCAGCAGGTGCGCGTCTTCAAAGACCACCGCCAGCGCCATCGGCTCGGGCCGGAAGGCCAGGCTCTCGGCGGTGGGCACCAACGCCACCTGCAGCCGCTGGCCGGCCCGCAGCTTGCGCGCGGCGGTGCCCTGCACCTGGCCGTCGACCTGGACATGGCCGCGATCGATCAGCTGCTGCAGCCAGCTGCGCGAAAACTCGGGCGCCAGGTCGACCAGCGCCTTGTCCAGCCGCAGGCCATGCTGGGCCGGGCTGACGGCGGCCTGGCGCACTTCGGCCTGCAGCGCCGCGTCGTCTGCCGGCAGTTCGTCGGACATCAAGTCGTCGGGCAGCAACGCGTCGGGCACCAACGCGTCGGATAGCAACGCGTCGGCCGGTGCAGCGCCGCCGCCCTGCCCGCCCTGGGCCGACACAGGCCGGTTGAGGCCGGCCATTAGAATCGAATGCTTTGCATATCTGCCCTGGAAGGACGCCGGCCGCATTGCGGCTGCCGACACCGATGAACGTGTTCAAGCTTTTCAAGCCGCTGGCCGGCGGGCGCCGGCATGGCACTGGACGGGGCTGGGCCGCGCTGCTGGCGTTGGCCTTGCTGGCCGGCTGCAGCAGCGCCCCGAAGGACGACCGCGGCAGCGTCGAGAAATTGTATGCAGACGCCAAGGACGATCTCTCGGCCGGCAGCTACGACCTGGCCGTCAAGCAGCTGGAGAGGGTGGAAGGCCGCGCCGCCGGCACCCTGCTGGCCCAGCAGGCCATGCTGGATCTGGCTTTTGCCAAGTGGCGTCTGAACGAGCGCGTGGAAGCCATCGCCACGCTGGACCGCTTCGTCAGGCTGCACCCGTCCAGCCCGGCGCTGGACTACGCGTTGTACCTGAAGGGCGTGGTCAACTTCAACGAGACCATGGGCTTCCTGAGCGCTGTCTCGCGGCAGGACCTGTCCGAGCGCGACCAGCAGGCGTCGCGCGATTCTTACCAGGCCTTCGAGCAGCTGGTGCAGACCTTCCCCGAGTCGAAGTACAGCGACGACGCGCGGGCCCGCATGGGCTACATCGTCAACGCGCTGGCCGACTACGAGCTGCACGTGGCGCGCTACTACTTCCGTCGCCAGGCCTTCCTGGCCGCCGCGAACCGGGCCCAGCTGGCGGTGCGCGAGTACCCGCAGACGCCGGCGGTGGAAGAGGCGCTCTACATCATGGCCGCCAGCTACGACAAGCTGGGGCTGGAGCAGTTGCGCGCCGACGCGGAACGGGTGCTGACCAAGAACTACCCGAACACCCGCTACATCCAGGGTGGCGTGCGCGTGCCCGAGCGCGCCTGGTGGCAGTTCTGGTAGGCGTGGCGGTTCGGGTGGGTCTCAGCGCGCGGCGTTGACCGCCGCCATCTCGTCCAGCCAGGCCAGCGCATCGGCCTCGGTGTCGAGCGTGCCCATCGGCGGCAGCGCGGCACGCAGCTTGCGGCCGTAGGGCATCTGGCGCAGGCGCGGGTCGGTGATGACCAGCAGGCCCATGTCGGTCTCGCTGCGGATCAAGCGGCCGGCGCCCTGCTTCAGCGCGATGGCGGCCTCCGACAGGTAGTAGTCGTTGAACGGATCGCGCCCGCGCGACTCGAGCTCTTTGCTGCGCGCCTGCACCAGCGGGTCATGCGGCGGCGGGAACGGCAGCTTGTCGATGACCACGCACTGCAGGGCGGCGCCCGGCACGTCGATGCCTTCCCAGAAACTGGCCGAGCCGACCAGCACGCTGCCCGGCGTGTCGAGGAAGCGCTGCAGCAGGCTGCGCTTGGGGTGGGTGCCCTGCACCAGCACCACCAGCGGCGTGCCGGCGGCGTTGGCGGCCTCGGTCAGCGCTTCGGCGATCAGCGGCAGCACCCGCAGCGTGGTGGTCAGCACGAAGGTGCGCCCGCCCAGCCGGCCGGCCAGCCGCGCCGCCAGGGCGCCCACCGCCGCCGGATGGCCGGCGTCGCTGGGCTTGGGAAAGCGCGGCGGCACCCAGGTGCGGGCATGGGCCGGGTAGTCGAAGGGGCTGCCCACCCGCAGCTTGCGGGCGTCTTCCAGCGCCGCCGACTCGGTGAACCAGCTCAGTTCATCGTCACTGCCCAGCGTGGCCGAGGTGAAGATCCAGGCGCGTGGGGCCAGCGCGCGCTGCTCGGTGAACAGGTCGCGGATGTGCAGCGGGCTGTCCACCAGCCGGGCGTCGCGCGGGCCCAGGTCGATCCAGCGCACCCGGTCGGTGGCGGCCGGCAGGGCGAAGGCATGCGCCAGCCGGGCGATGCGCTCGCCGCGCTCGACCAGGCGGGTGAAGTCGGGCGCGGTGGCCTCCACCAGGCGGGCGGCGTCGCGCGCGGCATCGGCTGCACTGGCCAGGCCGTCCAGCGCGTCGGCAAAGGCTGCATCCCGGCTGCGTTCGTCCCAGCGCAGCTTCAGCACGCCCTTGATGTCGCGCAGCGGCCCGGCACAGGCCAGGCGCAGGTCACGCGCGGCCTTGTCCAGGCCACCGGCCACCTGCTGCCAGTCGGCCTGGCCGCGGGCGTGGCTGAGGCCGGCGGCCAGCAGATCACGGCCGAAGTCGATCACCTGGTTGGACGACAACAGCGTGCCGAGGAACTGCAGGCCGGTCTCCACCAACTGGTGGGCCTCGTCGAACACCGCCGCATCCACCGTGGGCAGCAGTTCGGCCACGCCGCTGTCGCGCAGCGACAGGTCGGCAAAGAACAGGTGGTGGTTGACCACCACCAGGTCGGCCGCCATCGCCTCGCGCCGGGCCTTGACGACGTGGCAGTTGGCGAACTGCGGACAGTCCTGGCCCAGGCAGTTGTCGCGGGTGGAGGTGACCAGCGGGATCACCGGGCTACGCTCGTCCAGACCGTCGATCTCGGCCAGGTCGCCGGTGCGGGTGGATGGCGCCCAGGTCTCGACGCGGGCCAGCGCGCGCACCGCAAAGCGGTCGGGCAGCGTGCCGGTTTCACGTGCCTGCTGCAGGCGGTGCAGGCACAGGTAGCTGCTGCGGCCCTTCAGCAGCGCGATGCGCACCGGCACCCGCAGGGCGTCGCGCAGGCGCGGCAGGTCGCGCAGGAACAGCTGATCCTGCAGGCTCTTGGTGGCGGTGGAGACCAGCGCGCGGCGGCCCGACAGCAGCAGCGGCACCAGGTAGGCGAAGGTCTTGCCGACGCCGGTGCCGGCCTCGGCCACCAGGGTGGCGTGCTCCTCGACAGCGGCAGCCACGGCTTCGGCCAGTTGCTGCTGCACCGCACGCTCGACGAAGTTCGGGTCGGCCTGCGCCAGCGCGCCCTGCGGGCCCAGTGCGTCGCGGGTGGCGCGGGCCAGGTCACCGGGCGCCGGCGCAGCCGCCTCGGCGGGGCCGTGCATCAGGCTGGTTCCGGCGGGTCGAGCTCGGCCTGCAGCCTGGCGATCTGGTCGCGCAGCAGCAGGCGGCGCTTCTTCAGCCGGCGCAGCGTCAGGTCGTCGGCCGGCAGCGGCTCGGCTGCGCGGTCGATCAGGCTGTCGAGATCGGCATGCGCCATCCGCAGTTCGATCAGCGCGCGCTGGGGCGAGCGCAGGTTGATGTCGGCAGCAGGCTCGAGGTCCATGGGTGGGCGGAGTTTATAGTGCCGCCCCATGAGTGCCGTGCTTCCGCAGCCCCCCCTGGCCTACCGACTGCTGGCCGCCACCGCCCTGCACAAGGGCGACCGCCCCTACCAGCAGGACCAGGTGCAGATCCTGCGCCATGCCCGCCACAAGGATTGCCTGCTGGCGGTGCTGGCCGACGGCATGGGCGGCAAGAGCGGTGGCCGAAAGGCAGCCGACCAGGTGCTGCTGACCGCCCGCCAGCTGTTCGACCGCCACGTACCAGCCAAGGACAGCCCGGATGAACTGCTGCGCCAGCTGGTGCTGGAAGCCCATCTGATGATCAAGCTGACGGCCATCACCGCCGAGGAAGAGCCGCACAGCACCGTGGCGGCGTTTCTGCTGGGCCCGGGGCTGGCCTGTGTGGCGGTGCATGCGGGCGATTCACGCGTCTACCATTTCCGCGGCGCCGACCTGGTCAGCCGCACGATGGATGATTCCTACGTGCAGCGGCTGATCGACGAAGGCAAGCTGACCGAGGAGGGCGCGAACACCCATCCGCAGAGCAACCTGCTGACCGGCTGCCTGGGCACCCAGGCAGACCCGCCGGTGACGCTGCACCACATCGACGCCCTGCTGCCGGGCGACACGCTGTTGTGCTGCAGCGACGGGCTGTGGCATTACTTCACCCCGCGCGAGCTGGGCATGTATGTCAACAGCTTCGCGCCGCGCGACGCCACCGACATGATGGCGACGCGGGCCCGCCAGCGCGCCAACGGCCATGGTGACAACCTGTCGCTGGCGATGTTGAAGGTCGAGCTGATCGCCTGACTCAAGGCGCCGGCGCGCTTGGCGCTGGCACCGGCAAGCCGGCCGCCGGCGGGCGCTGGGTGTCGCGCCGGGCATTGCGGGCCTGCACCGCCTCCTGGTGGGCCTGGGCTTCCTGCAGGCGCTGCTGCTGCTGGGCCTGGCGCTGGCGTGCCGCCTGCGCTGCAGCCGATGCAGAAGGCGCCGACCGCACCGCACGGCGCAGCGGCGGTGGCGCGGCGGCGCGGCTGGCTCCGTCCTGCGGCGCGCTGGCGGCCTCCAGCGCCGGCTTGGCGGCGGCGGCCGACTCCCGCTCCTGGATCGCCCGCAGGCGCTCGACAGCGCGGTCGCGGCGGCGGGCATCGTCGAGCAGGTGGGTCTGGCGCTGCAGCGCATCCAAAGCCAGGCGGCGTTCCTGGCGCGCCCCGTCCAGGCAGTGGTTGACCACGAAGCGGGTTTCGCAGGCACGCCTGGCCGCCTCGAAACGGGTCTCCACCGCCTGCCGGTCGGCCGCGATGCGGGCCCTCTCGGCGGTATCGCTGTCGGGCACGGCCAGTACCGCCCGGCACAGCAGCAGCAGCGCCAGCGCGCAACAGGCAGGCGGCAAGCGGTTCATGTGATGCGGGTGTCGACCTCGCGCCGCTCCAGCGCCAGGTAGTCGGCCGACCGCATCTCCTGCAACCGCGAGACGGTGCGCGGAAACTCGTGCGCCAGCGGGCCTTCGGTGTAGAGCTGCTCGGCCGGCACTGCGGCCGACATCACCAGCTTGACGCGCCGGTCGTACAGCACGTCGACCAGCAGTGTGAAGCGCCGCGCCTCGCTGGCAAACTTGGGCGGCATCTGCGGCACGTTCGACAACACCACGGTGTGGAACTGCTGCGCCAGCTCCAGGTAGTCGTTCTGCGAGCGCGGGCCGCCACACAGGGTGCGAAAGTCGAACCAAACCACGCCACCGGCACGCCGCAGCGCGCGCAGCTCGCGGTGCTCGATGTGCAGCAGCGGGTTCTCGTCGCGGGCCTCGGCCAGCTGGCTGAAGGTGGCTTGCAGCGCGGCGTCGGCCTGCGGCCCCAGCGGGCAGTGGTAGAGCTGCGCCTGCTCCAGCGTGCGCTGGCGGTAATCGGTGCCGTTGTCGACGTTGATCACCTCCAGCTGCGCCTTCAGCAACTCGATGGCCGGCAGGATGCGGTCGCGGTGCAGTCCGTTGGGGTACAGCGCATCGGGTGCGAAATTGCTGGTGGTGACGATCGACACCCGGTTGGCGAACAGCGCGTCCAGCAGCCGGTGCAGGATCATCGCGTCGGTCACGTCGGCCACGTGGAATTCATCGAAGCAGATCAGCCGGAACTTGCGCGCGATGCGCCGGCCCAGTTCATCGAGCGGGTTGACCGTGCCCTTGAGGTCTTGCAGCTCGCGGTGCACCTCGCGCATGAACTCGTGGAAGTGCAGCCGGGTCTTGCGCTGCAGCGGCACGGCCTGGAAGAAGCAGTCCATCAGGAAGCTCTTGCCCCGGCCCACACCGCCGTGCATGTACACCCCGCGCGGGATGGGCGGCCTCACCAGGATCTTGGTCAGCGCATTGCCGCGGCGCGACTTGTAGGCGGCCCATTCGTCCTGGCAGCGCTGCAGCGAGGCCACCGCGCGCAGTTGCGCCGGGTCGGCGGTGTAGCCGCGCTCGCGCAGGGTCTGCTGGTACAGGTCGGTGACAGAGGTCATGCACGGTGCTCGAACGCGGGACGGGCCAGCATAGCCGGCCCGTTCCTGGTGCGTCGTCGCTGGTGCGACGGGATCAAAAATTCAAGGTGCGCTTGTCGACGGCCAAGGCCGCTTCCTTGGTCGCCTCGCTCAGCGATGGGTGCGCATGGCAGATGCGGGCGATGTCTTCGGCGCTGGCCTTGAACTCCATCGCCACCACCGCCTCGGCGATCAGCTCGCTGGCAGACGGGCCGACGATGTGCACGCCCAGGATCTCGTCGGTCTTGGCGTCGGCCAGGAACTTGACGAAGCCGGTGGTGTCACCCAGCGCCCGCGCCCGGCCGTTGGCCAGGAACGGGAACTGCCCGGCCTTGTAGGCCCGGCCCTCGGCCTTGAGCTGTTGCTCGGTCTGGCCCACCCAGGCGATCTCTGGCGATGTGTAGATCACCCAGGGGATGGTGTTGAAGTTGACATGGCCGTGCTGGCCGGCAATGCGCTCGGCCACCGCCACGCCTTCTTCCTCGGCCTTGTGGGCCAGCATCGGGCCGCGCACCACGTCGCCCACCGCCCACACATGGGGCAGGTTGGTCTTGCAGTCGGTGTCGACCACGACGGCGCCGCGCTCATCGAGCGCCAGGCCCACGGCCTCGGCGTTCAGGCCGGTGGTGTTGGGCACGCGGCCGATGGAGACAATGAGCTTGTCGACCAACAGCGTCTGCTCGCCACCCTTGGCATCGGTGTAGGCCAGGCTCACGCCCTTCTTGCCAGCCTTCACCTCGGTGATCTTGACGCCGAAGCTGAATTTCAGGCCCTGCCTGGTGAAGGCCTTCAGCGCCTCCTTGGCCACGCCCTCGTCCACCGCACCCAGGAAGCCGGGCATGGCTTCCAGCACCGTGACCTCGGCGCCCAGCCGGCGCCAGACCGAGCCCAGCTCCAGCCCGATCACGCCAGAGCCGACCACGCCCAGGGTCTTGGGCACGGCGGCGATGCGCAGCGCGCCGTCGTTGCTGAGGATCTTGTCCTCGTCGAAGGCCGCACCAGGCAGCGCGCGGGCGCTGGAGCCGGTGGCCACGATGATGTGCCTGCCTATCAGGGTGTCGGTGGTGGGCCCGCTGACCGCGATCTCATAGCCACCTTCCACCGCCTTGGCAAAGGCGCCGCGGCCGTGGAAGAAGCTGACCTTGTTCTTCTTGAACAGGTAAAGGATGCCGTCGTTGTTCTGCTTGACCACGGTGTCTTTGCGGCCGAGCATCTTCGCCACGTCGATGCGCAGGTTGCTCAGCCCGATGCCGTGGTCGGCAAAGTGGTGGCCGGCCTGGTCGAAGTGCTCGCTGCTTTGCAGCAGCGCCTTGCTGGGGATGCAGCCCACGTTGGTGCAGGTGCCGCCCGGTGCGGGGCCGCCGGTGGCGTTCTGCCATTCGTCGATGCAGGCGGCCTTGAAGCCGAGCTGGGCCGCGCGGATGGCGGCGATGTAGCCGCCGGGGCCACCGCCGATGACGACGACGTCGAAAGTTTGGGACATGGTGAAGCCAGGTTGTTGGTGTGTGCCGGTGGACGCTGATGCGGGTGCTATTCCAGCGGCACGAAGATCCACAGCAGGATGTAGAGCAGACCGCCGGCCCCGCCGAAGAGGAACAGCACGGTGAGGATCAAGCGCCAGGCCCAGGCTTCGACGCCGGTGCTGGCGGCCAGGCCGCCACACACGCCGCCGATCCACCTGTCGCTGCGCGAACGACGCAGGCGGTTGACCATCTCCGTCGCCGTGCCCGGCATGGCCTGGGCCGCCGTGCCATCGAGCAGCCGCCGTTTGGCCTGGTCGAACTCGGCCTGCGACAGCACGCCCCGCTCGCGCAGTGCGTCCAGCTTGTGCAGTTCGTCGGCCAGCGACATGGCAGCATCCTTTCAGCGGTTGGTCAGAGGTCGAATGTCAGACGTCGGACGTCAGACAGCGAATGTCAGATAGCGAACGTCAGATATCGAACAGCAGGCGGGCCGGGTCTTCCAGCGCGTCTTTCATGGCCACCAGGCCCAGCACGGCTTCGCGGCCGTCGATGATGCGGTGGTCGTAGCTCAATGCCAGATAGTTGATCGGGCGCACCACCACCTGGCCGTTCTCCACCACCGCGCGGTCCTTGGTGGCGTGCACGCCCAGGATGGCACTCTGCGGCGGGTTGATGATGGGCGTGGACAGCATCGAGCCGAAGGTGCCGCCGTTGCTGATGGAGAAGGTGCCGCCGATCAACTCGTCGATGCCCAGCTTGCCGTCGGCCGCCTTCTTGCCGTACTCGGCGATCTTCTTCTCGATGTCGGCAAAGCTCATCTGGTCGGCATTGCGGATCACCGGCACCACCAGGCCGCGCGGGCTGCCCACGGCGATGCCGATGTCGAAGTAGCCGTGGTAGACGATGTCGTTGGCGTCGACGCTGGCGTTCAGGATCGGGTACTTCTTCAGCGCCGCCACCGCGGCCTTGACGAAGAAGCTCATGAAACCCAGCTTGGTGCCGTGCTCCTTCTCGAACTTCTCCTGGAATTTCTTGCGCATCTCCATCACCGGGGCCATGTTCACCTCGTTGAAGGTGGTGAGGATGGCATTGGTGGACTGGCTTTGCACCAGCCGCTCGGCGATGCGGGCGCGCAGGCGGCTCATCGGCACGCGCTGCTCGGGTCGTTCACCCAGGTTGAGGCCCGGCGGCGCAGCCACGGCGGGTAGCGGCCTGGCGGCAGCGGGTGCAGGTGCAGCAACGCGCGGTGCGGCGGGTGCGGGTGCGGGTGCGGGTGCGGGTGCGGGTGCGGGTGCGGGTGCGGGTGCCGACACCGGCGCCGGCGCTGGTGCGGCAACTCCAGCAGCCACGGCGCCCAGCACGTCGCCCTTGGTGATGCGGCCGTCCTTGCCGGTGCCTATTACGGCAGTGGCCGAGATGTTGTTGTCGGCCATCAGCTTGGCAGCAGCGGGCATCGCCACGCCGCTCTTGATGCCGGCGATCTCGGCAGCTGCGGCGGCGGGTGCTGCGGCAGCCACGGCGGCGTCGCTGGCCACGGCCTTCACCTCCAGCGGGCTGATGGCCTCCTTCGCCTCGGTATCGATGCGGGCGATGACCTGGTCGCTGACCACGGTGGCGCCGTCTTCGCAGACGATCTGGGCCATCACGCCGGCCGCAGGCGCAGGAACCTCCAGCACCACCTTGTCGGTCTCGACCTCGATGATGATCTCGTCGATGGCCACGGCTTCGCCGGGCTTCTTCTTCCACTGCAGCAGCGTGGCCTCGGCCACGGATTCAGACAGCTGCGGAACTTTGACTTCTACGATTGCCATGGTGTGAATTCCCGGAATGTGGTGCAACCCTCAAGCGGATGCTGCGGATCCGGCTCTGCCGGTCGCTGGCGTCGCCAGTCGGCAAGCATGCCGGCTGGCCCTCGCAGGCGGGAGACAGTCCGCAGGGACTGTCTCCCGTCCGGCTCGGCCCGCATGAGGGGGAGGCGCCTGTGGCGCCTCGGGGGTGGGTCTCATTTCGTGAGGATGAAGCCCTTGAGCTTGCCAAAGGCCTGGTCGAGCAGCGCCTTCTGCTGCTCCTGGTGCAGGTGGGCGTAACCCACTGCGGGTGAGGCGCTGGCCGGCCGGCCGGCATAGCCCAGTTTCTGGCCGTCCTGCATGTTCTCGTGCACATAGTGCTGGACGAAGAACCAGGCGCCCTGGTTCTGCGGCTCGTCCTGGCACCACACCACCTCGGTGGTGTTGGGGTAGCGCTTGAGCTCGGCCGCGAATGCCTTGTGCGGGAAGGGGTAGAGCTGCTCCACCCGCACGATGGCCACGTCGCCGGCTTTCTTCTCCTCGCGCTTCTTCACCAGGTCGTAATACACCTTGCCCGAACAGGCGATGAGGCGCCTGACCTTGTCGGCAGCGATGTCGGCGTTCTGCTCTGCGATCACCGTCTGGAAGCTGCCCTTGGTGAAGTCGGACAGCGGCGAGGTGGCGTCCTTGTTGCGCAGCAGGCTCTTGGGCGTCATGATGACCAGCGGCTTGCGGAACAGGCGCACCATCTGCCGGCGCAGCACATGGAAGATCTGGCTGGCCGAGGTGGGCTGCACGATCTGCATGTTGTTGTCGGCGGCCAGCTGCATGAAGCGCTCCAGCCGGGCCGAGCTGTGCTCGGGGCCCTGGCCTTCATAGCCGTGCGGCAACATCAGCGTCAGGCCATTGGCGCGGCCCCACTTCACCTCGCCGCTGGCAATGAACTGGTCGATCACCACCTGCGCGCCGTTGACGAAGTCACCGAACTGGGCTTCCCAGATCGTCAGCGTGTTCGGCTCGGCGCTGGCATAGCCGTATTCGAAGCCCAGCACCGCTTCTTCCGACAGGATGGAATCGAT
>JBBRVT010000058.1:0-14028 GCA_038246615.1 Burkholderiales bacterium | reverse complement strand
CACCTTGGTGTTGGGCTCGCCACGCATCTTCTTGACCGCCTGGTCCATGCTGAGGCCCTTGACCGCCGACTCGTCGATGCGGGTGATCAGGTCGCCCGGCTTCAGCCCGGCGCGGAAGGCCGGCGAGCCCTCGATCGGCGACACTACCTTGACCAGGCCGTCTTCCATGCCGATCTCGATGCCCACACCGACGAACTTGCCGGAGGTGCCTTCGCGGAATTCCTTCAGTGTCTTCTTGTCGAAGTAGACGGAATGCGGGTCGAGACCGGCGACCATGCCGCTGATGGCGTCGGAGATCAGCTTCTTCTCGTCGACTGGCTCGACGTAGTCGCTCTTGACCATGCCGAAGACCGCAGCGAGCTGCTGCAACTCTTCCAGCGGCAGCGGCGACAGCGCACTGCGCGCGTAAGCCTGCAGCTGCATGGTGGCCAGCGCACCTGCCACAGCGCCCACGGCCAACAGCCCGGCGACCTTGAATCTGCCTGTCATTTGCCCTGCCTTGGCCATGTGCGGCCTGCCTAGTCTGGATGCCATCGGTCAGTATAGGCCGCCTGTTTTGCTGCCGCGTGAAGCACTGGCGTGATAGTTGCCCTGATTCCAGGGGCTTGTCCGGCCATCACACGCCCAGACGGTCGGCCAGTTCGGTGAGGTCGGCCACCACATGGTGGGCCTGGCCGGCCGGCGTGCCGTTGTCGGGGCCTGCCGGGCGGCGCACCCAGGCGGCCTGCAGGCCTGCCGCCAGCGCACCGTCGACGTCCAGCGCCGGGTCGTCGCCGATGTGCAGGGTGGCCGCCGGCGCGGCGCCGGCACGCTGGCAGGCGGCGGCAAACACCGCCGGCGCCGGCTTGGCCAGCCCCAGGTCGCGCGCGCTGAGCGCCGCATGGAAATGCCGGCCCAGGCCCGGCACCCGGTGCACGTCGGCATTGCCGTTGGTCAGCGCGACGATCGGCCAGCGCGCGGCCAGCCGCGCCAGCGCCGGCAGCACGTCGTCGAACAGCTGCACCTGCTGGCGGGCGTCGAAGAACACGGCGAAGGCCGGCACCGCCAGCGCCGGGTCGTCGCCAGCGGCCAGCAAGGCGCGGCGGATGGTTTCTTGCCGCAGCGCCGACAGGTCGTGCGCCCAGTCGGGCCGGTCGGCCACCACGCTGCGGCGCAACGCCAGCCAGGCAGCCTTGTCGTGCGCGGCCACGGTGGCCGGCGCATGCTGGCGCAGCCAGCCTTGCAACTGGGCTTCGGCACGGCGCAGCGTGGGTGCCATCGGCCAGAGGGTGTCGTCGAGGTCGAGGGTGATGGCTTGCAGGTTCATTGGGCGCGCATGGTAGGCCAAGGCCACCGCTGCCGCCCGGTGTCACCTGCGCGATAAGCTCGGCACATGGACAACAAGCCCGACAACGACCTGACCGCCCGCAACTTCCCCAGCGCCGAAGAAGAAGCGCAATCCGCCGAGCCGCCGTCACGCTACGGCGGGCCGCAGAGTGCCTTCCGGCTGGCCTTCACCGACACCGACTTCCTGCTGCGCGACGAACTGCGCCCGGTGCGCATGCAGCTGGAACTGCTCAAGCCCGAGCTGGTGCAGCGCGAACAGGGCATCGAATCGACGATCGTGATCTTCGGCAGCGCCCGCATCCTGAGCCCCGAGCTGGCCCTGGCACAACTGGCCGAAGCCGAGGAAAGCGGCGACGGGTCCGGCATCGCACGCGCCCATTCTGCGCTGGCGATGAGCCACTACTACGACGAGGCCCGCCGCTTCGCCGCGCTGGTGACCGAGCGCTCGCGCACGCTGGAGACGCCGATCTACGTGGTGACTGGCGGCGGCCCCGGCATCATGGAAGCCGGCAACCGTGGCGCCTTTGAAGTGGGCGGCAAGAGCATCGGCCTGAACATCGTGCTGCCGCACGAGCAGGAGCCCAACCCCTACATCACGCCGGAGCTTTGTTTCCAGTTCCACTACTTCGCGCTGCGCAAGATGCACTTCGTGATGCGCAGCATCGCGCTGGTGTGCTTCCCGGGCGGCTTCGGCACGCTCGACGAGTTGTTCGAAACGATGACGCTGATCCAGACCGGCAAGAGCCGGCGCCGGCCGATCCTGCTGTTCGGGCGGATCTTCTGGGAGAAGCTGGTGAACTTCGAGCACCTGGTGGACACCGGCATGATCAGCCCGGGTGACCTGGCCCTGTTCCACTATGTCGAGACAGCCGAAGAAGCCTGGGCGCAACTGGCCGAGCACTACGGCTTCGACGCCACCACCGAGACCGGCGCCTTCGCCGAGGACATCTGAGCCATGGCAAGCGAGATCAGCCTGATCGGCGCGCCCACCGACATCGGCGCCGGCAGCCTGGGCGCCCGCATGGGCCCAGAGGCGATGCGCGTGGCCGGGCTGCAGGCGGCGCTGGAGCGCCACGGCCTGCAGGTGCAGGACCTGGGCAACCTGGCCGGCCCGGCCAACCCCTGGCTGCCGCCGGTGGGCGGCTACCGGCACCTGGCCGAGGTGGTGGCCTGGAACCAGGCCGTGCACGACGCCATGCTGACCGAACTGCAGCGCCAGCGCCTGCCGATCCTGCTGGGCGGCGACCACTGCCTGGGCCTGGGCTCGATCAGCGCGGTGGCGCGCCATTGCCGCAGCGTGGGCAAGAAGCTGCGTGTGCTGTGGCTGGACGCCCATGCCGACTTCAACACCAACGACCTCACGCCCAGCGGCAACATCCACGGCATGCCGATGGCCTGCCTGTGCGGGCTGGGGCCGGCGGCGCTCACCGGCATTGGCGGACAGACCCCGGCGATCAACCCGAAGTGGATCAAGCAGATCGGCATCCGCTCGGTCGACCCCGGCGAGAAGCAGCTGGTACACCAGGTGGGGCTGGAGGTGTTCGACATGCGCTACATCGACGAGATGGGCATGCGCCACACGATGGAGCTGGCGCTCGCCACGCTGGACGCGCAGACGCATCTGCATGTCAGCTTCGACGTCGACTTCCTCGACCCGCCCATCGCCCCCGGCGTAGGCACCACCGTGCCTGGCGGCCCCACCTACCGCGAGGCGCAGCTGTGCATGGAGATGATCGCCGACACCGGCCGCCTGGGCAGCCTGGACGTGATGGAGCTGAATCCGGCACTCGACCTGCGCAACCAGACCGCCGAGCTGGCGGTGGACCTGATCGAGAGCCTGTTCGGCAAGAGCACGCTGATGCGTGCCTGATGCGTGCCTGATGCCCGGCTGAGCCAGGCAGTGCCTGCCCGGCGCTGACTCAGCGCGGCCCCTGGAAGCCGCCCTGGCGGAAGGTGAGCACCAGGGTGTCGCGGTGGCCGCCTGCGGCGCTGTCCAGCGGCTGGATCGGCGTGCTCTCGTGGATCACCCGCTCGTCGTCGAGCAGCAGCGCGCTCCAGGGCTCGGTGAGGGTGAAGCGCAGGCCCTGCGGACCGCGGGCGTCGAACACCCGGGTTTCGCCACCCTTGATGCCCAGGCGCGCCACCAGGATGACCACCACCAGGTCGACGCCGTCACGGTGCGCGCCCTCCGGCGTGGGCCGGCCGATGCCGTCGGTGGTGTCGATGCGAAACGGATGCGCCTCGACGTAACAGGGCGCTGCGGCCGGCGACCCGCGCAACGTGGCGCTGTGGGCGGCCAGCGCACACAGCAATTGCCGCCAGGCCGGAGCCTGGGCCATTGCGGTGTGCAGGGGCTCGAACCAGCGCTCGATGCCGCCGTGCAGGGCGTTGTAGTCCAGCGGCTGCCAATGCGCCCGGTGCGGCACGGCCTGCACCTTGCCGTCGGCAGGCGTCGCCACGAAGCAGCCGTGGCGCCGGCGGCGGTAACGGCCGCCGTCCTTCAGGAAGGTGTCGGGCGGCAGGTCGCCCCACAACGGCGCCCAGGCGGCCAGCGCGTCGCCCGGCACGCCGGCCAGGCGCGCCAGCGAGGCGGCGTCGAGCACCGCATAGCCGCTGCCGGCCAGTTGGGCATCCAGATCGTGCAGGGCGGTCAGCGTTGGGGGCAAGGGCATGGTGGCTGGGGTTGGCGGAGGCTGGCGGGCGATCGGGCTGTCGAGCGCGGCATTTTGCCCGCGCCCTGCGAGCCGGCACGCCTGCCCTGGCGCCATTAGACTTTCCACCGGCGATTGCACACGCAGCACCGCCCGCGAAGGGTGCCGGCATGGCGACCGGCTCCCCGCGTTGCCACCACCGCCGGCCCGACTGCCCCACCGCATGCCCCTGCACCAGCCTGAGCCCGCCCCGCTGGCGCCAGCACGGCCGCTCGACACCACCGCGTTCGACCTGCTGCCCGTGCCAGTGGCCTGGTGTGACGCGCAGGGGCGCTGGCTGGGCTGCAACCGGGCCTTCGCCAGCTTCACTGGCCGGCGGGCCGATGCCGCCGATGCCGCCGATGCCGCCGATGCTGCCGGTAGCGCCGCTGCTGCCGTGTTGCCGGGCGATGTGATCGGCGCCTCTGGCACGGGTCAGTCCCTGGCCGCCTTGCTGCAGGCTGGCACCGACGCCGACCACCTGCCCTGGTGGGGGCAGACACTGCACGGCCAGCCGCTGGCGGCACGGCTCAGCCTGCGCTGCCACGGCGGCTGGCGTTTCGTCACCCTGTTGCCGCAGACCGACCTGCCGGCCGCCGCGCCCGTTGCGCCCGCTGCACTGGCGCCCGCCCCCACGCCAACGGTCGGCCCGGGCCGGAACCCAGGCCCGGTCGCCCGCCTTGACGGCATGGACAGCGCGCAGCAGCTGGCGCATTTCGGCACCTGGACGCATGACCTGCGCACTGGTGAACGCCACTGGGACGACGAGGTGTGGCGGTTCTGGGGCCGGCCACCGCAAGCCGGCGCACTCGACCTGGAAATCGCCCTGCGGGCGATCCACCCCGATGACCGCGCCGAGACGGTGGCCCTCTACCAGCAGTCGGTGACCGCGCCGGGGCGCTATGCCCACCGCTACCGGGTGCTCGGTCCGGCCGGCACCGAGCACCGCATCCGCACGCTGTGGCAGGTGGTGGCCGACGACAGCGGCCGGCCGGTGCACACCGACGGCATCGTCTTCGACGACACCGAGACATTCCGGCTGGCACAGAGCGCCAGCGACGCGCAGTCGCAGCTGAACCTGATGCTGGCGCTGGCCGACATCGCGATCTGGGAGCACGAGGCCGCCACCGGCCTGCTGCGCACCAGCGCGCTGGGCTGGGCATTGCTGAGCCTGCCGCCGCAACCGCAGGGCCTGCCGCTGGCACTGGCGATGGAGCGGCTGGACGCCGACGGCCGGCGCACGCTGCAGGCACAGCTGGGCGCCGGCGATGCGGCAAGCGTCGACATGGACACCAGCGGCGACGGCCCCATCGACATGGAACTGCGCTGCCGCCGCCCCGACGGACATTGGCGCGCCCTGCTGACCCGCGGCGTGCGCCGGCGCGACGCCCAGGGCCGCACGCTGGGCCATGTGGGCGTGATGCTCGACCTGAGCGACCGCTTCGACGCCCAGCAGCAGGCGCTGGCGCTGGCACAGCGGCTGGAAATGGCCACCACCGCCGCCGGCGTGGGCGTCTGGGGTGTCGATCTGGGCGACCCGCCACGGGTGCACTGGGATGCGCAGATGCGGCAGCTGCACGGCCTGGCGGTCGAAGCCGAGGCGCCGGCAATGCAGCATTACCTGGCCGACCATGTCCACGCGGCCGACCGCACCGCCGTGCGGGACAGCCTGGCATTGCTGATGCGGCGCAGCGAAGGCTTGGTGGACATCGACCTGCGCATCGTCAAGCCCGACGGCCAGGTGCGCCGGCTGGCCACCCGCACGGCGGTGCGCAACGACAAGGGTCGGCGCCAGCTCACCGGCGTGGTGCTGGACGTGACCGAGCGCCATGCCACCGAAGACCGGCTGCGCCAGGCCGACGAGCGTGCAGCGCTGGCCGCGCGGGGCGCCGGCATCGGCACCTGGGAATCCGACGGCGACAACACTGGCGGCTGGTGGGACGCGCAGATGTTCCGGCTGCGCGGCCTGGACCGCCCGGGCAGCCATGTGTCGGGCCAGGAGATGCTGCAGTGGGTGCACCCGGACGACCGCGACGCGCAAAGCCGCCGCATGCTGGAGGCCACGCGCGAGGGCGGCGCCAGCAATGCCGAGTTCCGCGTGGTGTGGCCCGACGGCACGCTGCGCTGGCTGGCCTCGCGCTCGACACCGGTGCGCGACGAGGGTGCTGGAACGGTGCGGCGCATCGGCATCAACTGGGACATCACCGACGCACGCAACGCCGAGGCGGCCCGCCAGGAGCGCCTGCTGGCCCAGCGCGAAAGCCAGGCCAGGGCGCGCTTCCTGGCGCGCATCAGCCATGAGTTGCGCACCCCGTTGAACGCGGTGCTGGGCTTCTCGCAGCTGCTTTTGGTCGACACCGCCGAGGGCAGCGCCCCCGACCCAGCCACCTGGCGCAGCCGGGTGCAGCAGGTGCAGGCATCGGGCGAGCACCTGCTGGCGCTGATCGACGATGTGCTGGAGCTGTCCAGCCTGGAATCGGGCGAGCTGCCGCTGTCGCTGCAGCCGGTGGCGCTGGCGCCGCTGGCGCAGACCAGCCTGCCGCTGGTGGAACTGCTGGCGCAGCAGCACCAGGTGACGCTGAGCCTGGGCACGCTGGACGGCTGGGTGCTGGCCGACCCGGTGCGACTGCGCCAGGTGCTGCTGAACCTGCTGTCCAACGGCATCAAGTACAACCGGCCCGGCGGCCGGGTGACGGTGAGCGCCGAGGCCAATGGCAGCTGGTGGCTGTTGCGGGTGGAGGACACCGGCCGGGGCCTGAGCGCCGAGCAGCTGCAGCACCTGTTCGAACCCTTCAACCGGCTGGGTGCCGAGCGCGAGGGCATCGCCGGCACCGGCATCGGCCTGGCCATCGTGCAGGCGTCGGTGCAGCACATGGGCGGCACGGTGCAGGTGCGCAGCACGCCGGGCCAGGGCAGCGTGTTCGAGCTGGCATTGCAGCAGTCGGTGCCGCCGCAGCCGGTGCCACAGGGCTTCGCAGCCGGGCCGCCACTGCCCCCGGCGCTGCCCCCGACACTGCCGGCCTGCGGCGACCGCCGGCCGCTGCTGATCTACATCGAGGACAACGCGGTCAACATGCTGATCGTGCGTGAACTGGTGCGCCAGCGGCCCGATCTCGACTTCGAGGGCGCGGTCGACGGCGCCAGCGGGCTGGCTGCGGTGCGCCGCCTGCAGCCCGCGCTGGTCCTGCTGGACATGCAGCTGCCCGACACCGACGGCCACGCGGTGCTGCGCCAGCTGCGGGCAGACCCGGCCACCGCCGGCATCCGCTGCATCGCGCTGAGCGCCAACGCCATGCCCGAAGACATCCGCATTGCCCTGGCCGAAGGCTTCGACGACTACTGGACCAAGCCGCTCGACCTGTCGGCCTTCCTGCGTGCGCTGGAAAAGCTGTTCGGCAAGGTGCCGGCCGCAGCGGCCTGACCGGCCGCCAGGCACACACCGCGCCGGTCACCAGCCCGGCGGCGGCACGAAGCGGCGAAAACCGTCTTCCACCCATTGCGCGAAGCGCAGGCCCAGCGGGTCAGCGAAAGCCGGGGCGATGACCTGGGCGCCCACTGGCAGTCCGTCCGGGCTCAAGCCCAGCGGAATCGCCGTGGCCGGCAGGCCCACGATGCCAGGGTAGCCGGCCCAGAACAGCGCGTCGGTGCTGGGCTGGGTGTGGCCGTTGACCGGAATCATGCGGTCCCAGCGGTCGCCCACCTGGTTGTGCGCAAAGGCCGGCGTGGTGGCCACCGGGCAGATGAGCAGGTCGAAGCGCTGGAAGAACGCTGCCCACTGCTGCTGCAACCGGGCGCGGCGGGCGTCCATCTGCACCCAGCTGCGGTGGCTGAGGGTGCTGCCGCGGAAGTGCCGGGCGGTGTAGTGCTGGTCGCCGCTGCCGAAGGTGGCGGCCCTGGCCTGGGCGGAGGCGTAGCCGGCGTCGTCGTAGAGCGCACCGGTGGCCGCGCGCAAGAGATGGGTATAGACATCGTTGGCCTCGGCGCTGTCGACCGGGCGCACGTCTTCGGTGACCTGCACTCCCTCGCTGCGCAGGAAGTCGACCAGACCGCGCAGGCCCTGCTGCACGCTGGCGTCGACTTCGGCCTGCGCATCGTCGAACAGCACCGCCACCCGGCACAGGCGCGGCGGGGTACCGGGGTCACGCCAGGCCACCGGCACGCGGCCCATCGGCGTCCACACCGACAGCGGCGGCGCCAGCACGTCCATCGCCAGGGCCAGGTCATGCGCGCTGCGTGCCATCGGGCCGACGGCGGCGATGTCGATGCGGTCGGCGTCGGGCACCGGCTGCAGTTCATGCCCGACCTGCGTCAGCACGCCCCAGGTCGGCTTGTGGCCCCACACGCCGCAGTAGTGCGCCGGGTTGCGGACGGACGCGCCGATGTCGCTGCCCAGCTCCAGCGCGGTGAAGCCGGCCGCCAGCGCTGCCGCCGCGCCGCCGGACGAGCCGCCCGGCGTGCGGCCTGTGTCCCAGGGGTTGGCGGTGGTGCCGTAGACCGGGTTGAAGCTCTGCCAGTCGGCCAGCGAGGTTGGCACGTTGGTCTTGCCGAACAGCACCGCACCGGCGGCCTGCAGGCGCTGCACCAGCACGGCATCGGTGCTGGCGATGTTGTCCTTGAAGGCGGCGTAGCCATAGGTGGTGGGCAGGCCAGCCACGTTGAAGCTCTCCTTCACCGTGATCGGCAGGCCGTGCAGCGGGCCCCAAAGCTCGCCGCGGGCCAGCGCCGCGTCGGCAGCGCGGGCACGGGCGCGGGCGCGCTCGGCATCCAGCACCACCACGGCGTTGATGGGGCTGCCCAGGCGCTGGATACGCGCCAGGAAGTGGTCGAGCAGTTCGAGCGATGACATCTCGCGCCGACGCAGGCGGCGCGCCAGGTCGTGGGCAGGCAGAAAGGCCAGGTCGGTCATGGGAATCCTGAGGAGTGATCGTCACCCATTCTGTGCCGCACCCCAGCGGCGCCGGCTGTCACACCGGGGATGGCAGCGCCACCCGTCTGGGGCATGATCGTTGCAAGCCCCACCCACCCCACAACCCCGGAGAGTGCCCCATGAAGCTGGTGATTGCGCAGATGAAGCACGAGACCAACACCTTCTCGCCCGTGCCCACGCCCTTGTCGCGCTTTGCCACCGGCACCGATGTGCCGCCCGAGGGCGCTGCGGCGGTGGCGGCCTACAAGGGCACCGGCTCGGCGATCGGCGCCTTCATCGAATTGGCCGAGGCGGCCGGCGCCGATTACACCGTGGCCGTGGCCGGCAATGCCTGGCCCAGCGGCCCGGTGCACGACGCTGCCTTCGAGTCCATGGCCGGCAAGATCGTGGCTGCGGTGGCGCAGGGCTGCGACGCGGTGCTGCTCGACCTGCACGGCGCCATGGTCACCCAGACCCATGACGACGGCGAGGGCGAACTGCTGCGCCGCATCCGCGCGGTGGCGCCCAACGTGCCCATCGGCGTGGCGCTGGACATGCACACCAACCTGTACGACGCCATCGGTCAGCACGCCACGGTGATCGCCGGCTACCAGACCTATCCGCACATCGACGTGTACGAAACCGGCCTGCGCGCCGGCAAGGCCATCCTGGCGCTGCTGGCCGGCCAGGCCAGGCCGGCGATGGCCTTCGGCCGCCAGCCGATGCTGCCGCACGTGATGCGCCAGGGCAGCGACGACGAGCCGAACAAGAGCCTGCAGGCGCGCTGCCGCGAGATGGAAGCGCAGGGCGCGCTGTGCGCCAGCGTGTTCGTCGGCTTCCCGAATGCCGACATCGAGTACGCCGGCCTGTCGGCGGTGGTGGTCTGCGACGGTGATGCAGCGCAGGCCCGGCGCTGGACCGATGAGTTGCTGGAGATGGCCTGGAGCAGGCGGGCGCAGTTCGTCTACCAGATCGAAGCGCTGCCGGTGTCGATGGCGCGCGCGAAGGAACTGGCCGATGCCAAGCCCGCTGGCAGCGGGCCGGTGGTGCTGCTGGACCACAGCGACAACTGCGCCTCCGGTGGCACCATGGACACGATGACGGTGCTGGGCGCGATGCTCGACGCCGGCCTGCGCGACGCCGCCGCCTTCGCCATCTTCGACCCGGCGGCGGTGCAGCAGATGATCGCCGCCGGCGTGGGCAAGGACATCACGCTGTCGCTCGGCGGCAAGCTCGACATGCCCAGCATCGGGCTGCAGGGCACGCCACGCACCGTCACCGGCCGCATCCGTCTGCTGTGCGACGGCCGCTACCGCAACCGCGGGCCGATGGGACGTGGCGAGCTCAACGACATGGGGCCCACGGCGGTGCTGCAGGTGGCGGGCATCGACGTGGTGGTGATCAGCAACCATGTCGAGCCCAACGACCTGGCTGCGTTCACGGCCGTGGGTATCGCGCCGGACCGGCTGCGCTACCTGATGCTCAAGAGCCGCATCCACTGGCGCGCCGGCCTGCGCCACCTGTCGCACGCCACAGTGGAATGCGCCGGCACCGGTGTCTGCAGTTCCGACTACGCGCTGCTGGGCCTGCACAAGGTCCGACGGCCGATCTATCCGATCGACGCGATGTGAGGGATAGGCAGGTTCGGGCTCGTTGCTGTCGTTGCGCATGTGGGCTGAAAGCCGGCATTCGACGGTCTGAGCGATCGCGCCGGGCCGGCCCGACGCTCAGGCACCACCGAGGCGCTCGGGTCTTTGGTCTTCGCGCGCCACGGCTGTGTCTGGGACGAGGACGGCGGGTGACTGGCTGACGCAGGTAAAGAAGGGAGGGCCGGAGGCCCGGAATGACACGGAGTCAGCCAGGCACCCGCCGTCCTCGGCCTCGCCCCGAACTGTGAATGTCGGCTGTTCAACAACGGCAACGACCGCAACGAGCCCATCGCCCCATCTCAAGCCCGCAGCTTCTTGCCTTTCAGCACCTGTGCACTGACGCTGGCCACAGACGCTGCCGAGCCCGGCACGTCGAAGGTGGCGCGCTGGTTCTCCCGGTGGTGCGGCCAGTAATCGGCCACGGCGCAATGCTGCGTGCTGCGGTTGTCCCTCACCGCGATGCCGCCGGACTCCCACTTGTGGTGCACCATGAATTCCGGCTTCCCTGTGGTGATGGATGCGGCGTGGCGCGAACTGCCCGACACCGTCACCGACGCTGTGCAGGCGTGGTGCTGTGTGGTTCCGCCCAGGTGACAGTCGGCGCGGAGGCAGCCCGGGCTGGCGCATCCAACTGCCCTGGCAATCGAGTTGACTGGTCAACCACCGCCGATGCCGGGTTCCGCGTGGCGGTGCAGCCGATGTCAGACGACCACCGCAGAGCAGGCGCGATCGCGCCGGTCCTGCTGATCGGCACGGACGTCACGCCAGTGCCGAAGGACGCAAAACGCTGCGCGAGCAGGCGCTGGACGGGCGCATGGCGACGTCGACACGGTCCACGACAATGATTAGGTGATCCAGCCCGACAGTCCCCTGTTGTTGTTCGACTTCAGCGACCCCGCCGCAGTCGCGCAATGGGCGCCGATCGACGACCGCGTGATGGGCGGCATCTCGCGCAGCCGGCTTCGACACGACCCGGCAGGCCATGCCGTCTTCGAGGGCGAGGTGTCGCTGGAGCGCAACGGCGGCTTTGCTTCGGTGCGGTCCAGCCCAGCCGCAAGAGGCCAACCCGGCGCCGCAGCCTGCCTGATCGGGCTGCGCGGCACAGGCCAACGGTTCAAGCTGAGCCTGCTCATCGACGACGGCTTCGACAGCCTGAACTACCAGACCGGCTTCGCAGCCACAGGAGGCAGCTGGCAGACGCTGCGCCTGCCTCTTGCGGCCTTCCGTGCCAGCTTTCGCGGCCGCGAGGTTCCCGGCGCGCCCGCGCTCGACCCCGCACGCATCCGCCAGGTCGGCCTGATGATCGCCGAACGGCAGGCCGGCCCCTTTGCGCTCGACATCCGGCAAATCGGCCTGGCCTGACGCAGCGGCAGAAGATTCGCCGGCCGCCACAAGGTGAATGGGGTCCGCGCCTTCAGGCCACCGCGCCGAACAGCGCACCCGCGCCGGCGGTGACACCCATCGCCGGCGCGCCCCAGAACGCGACGCGCCAGGCGCCGCGTGCCATTCCGGCGCCGCCAACCGACGCCGACACGGCGCCGAGGCCGGCCAGGAAGAGCAGCGCGGTGACCGAGACCCAGGCGATCAGGTGAGCGGCCGTGGCCAGCAGCACAACGCCGATGGGCAGTGCGGCACCGAGCGAGAAGCTGGCCGCCGAGGCCCATGCCGCCTGCATCGGTCGTGCGGCGGCCGCAGGGGACAAGCCCAGCTCGTCGCGCGCATGCGCGCTGATCGCGTCACGCGCCATCAACTGGCCTGCCACACCCAGCACCAGGCTGGCCGTCGACTCGATGCCGTCGTTGGCGCCGAGCACCGCAGCGCGCAGCCAGCCGATGCGGTCACTGCGGTGCAGTTCGCGGGCGGCCTCGCGCGCAATTACAGCTACGACTTGAAGTCGCTGAACGAATGCTTGAAAGCGTCGCGGATCTTCTCCATCTCGGCGACCAGCGTCTTCCAGCTGTCTTCGCCGGCAGCTTTCATGTCCTCGAGCTTGGCCGAGGCCAGTCTGGACTGCGCGCGCAGCTTGGCCATCTCCTCACGGTAGGTCTCGCGGGCCTCTTGCTTGGCAGCGCGGGCACCGGCCTCGGCTTCGTCGATCTGCAGGTTCAGCGCATCGAGCTGGCTCTTCATCTTGGCAACATAGGCATCACGGTTGGACATGGGCTGTACGCCTGATGGTTGAGCAACGGGGCCGGACCGTGCGAACGATAGGGCAGGCACGGCGCCTGGTCGTTACGCGAGCGCACAGTGGACTGGCCCGGCCTGCTAGCCGCGCCGAGCCGGGCCCGGCGTTCACAGCCAGCAGGCCCCGAGCGCCGAAAACCACTCCTGCAGCCGCAACAGCGCGCCACGCTGCTGCCAGTGCGACAGCAGCACCGGGCTGGAGGCAGCCAGGTCCTTGTCGAACATGGCCTGCACCTGGCGGCCCAAGTCCACGCCCAGCACCACGGCATTGAGCTCCTGGTTGTGCAGGAAGCTGCGCCAGTCGAGGTTGGTGGAGCCCACGGTGGCCCACACGCCGTCGATCAGGGCCACTTTCGAACGCAGGATGGCGCCTTGGCGCTCATGCAACTGCACGCCTGCACGCTTGCACGCAGCAGCTGCTCGCAGTGGTGGCGTCCGGTGTGGAACACCAGCCATGAATCGGTCTGGCCGGGCAGGATCGGCGTCACATGCACACCACGCGCGGCGGCGGCCTCCAGGGCCGCCAGCAGCTGCGGGTCGGGCGCGAAATAGGCATTGGTGATCTGCACGCTGGTCTCGGCCGCCGCCAGCGCCGACAGCAGCGTCGCGTAGATCGGGCTGAAGGGCTCCTCGGGTGAGCTGCCGATGGCCCGCACCACCAGCGACCCGGCATGCTCTGCCGGCGGAAACCAGTCGCGCGGCACAAGCGGCGGGCCATGCTGCCCGGACCAGCTGGCCAGGAACAGCTTCTGCAACTCGACCACCACCGGCCCCTGCAGCTGCAGGTCGGTGTCGCGCCAGGCCAGTTCACCGCGCCCCGGCTTGCGCGTCGACCCGCCCGAGTACACGCTGCTGATATTGATGCCGCCCAGAAAGGCGATGCGGCCGCCAACGATCAGCAGCTTGCGGTGGTCGCGCTGGTTCAGCGTCCAGCCCATCCGGGCCAGCAGCGGGTTCAACGGGTTGTACTCCAGCACCTGCACCCCGCTGGCTGTCAGCCGGTCGAACAGCGCACCGGGTGTGGTGAAGGTGCCGGCGCTGTCGCGAATCAGGTTCACCTGCACGCCCTGGCGCTGCTTGTCGATCAACGCCTGCACGAAGCGCCGGCCCACCTCGTCGTCGTCGAGGATGTAGGTCTCCATGTGGATGTGGTCCTGCGCATCGGCGATGGCCGCCAGCATGGCGCGGTCGGTGGCCGGGCCGTCCTGCAGCAGGCGCACCGCGTTGCGGGTGGTCAGCAGGCTGCCGACCAGCGCTTCCTCCAGCGCCAGGT
>JBBRVT010000057.1:0-14168 GCA_038246615.1 Burkholderiales bacterium | reverse complement strand
CATTCCGCGCGAAAAACCATCAAGCCAGACTTCATCCACCAGCGGCAGCGCCAGCGCGAGCGTGAAGGCCAGCGGCTTGGCGCCACAGGCGGCCAGGTCGCTCAGGTTGACGGCCAGCGCCTTGTGGCCCAGCCGCTCGGGCCGCACCGTGGACAGGAAGTGCCGGCCCTCGACCAGCATGTCGCTGGAGACGGCCCACTGCATGCCGGCAGTGGGCTGCAGCAGAGCGCAGTCGTCGCCCACGCCCAGCACCGCCTGCGGCGTGGGGCGGGTGAAGTACTTCTGGATCAGATCGAACTCGCCCAGGGCCATGGGCGCAGATTGTGGCCGAGGCGGGAGGCCGGGCCGGCCGGGGGCGCTGGAACACCGACATCGGCGGCCCGGCGCATGACGGCGCGTGCCTGCGCAGCAGCTTGGCCAGCTCGACGGCCGAACGCAGATGCAGCTTTTCGAACGGGCGCGCGTGGTCAGCTCGGCCAGCGCGCGCCGCCGTGCCTGGCTGCCGGTGCGCGCCAGGTTCAGCAACACCTGCTCGACCATGGTGCGGCCTGCCTTCAGCCGCTGCACCGGCTGGGTGACACCGAGCTCGACACGCGTGCCGCGCTCGCGCGCCTGCAGCCGCACCAGCGGCAGCACCAGCGGCAGCACCAGCGGAAAGATCAGCGGAAGCGGCGGGCGTCCTGGGGTGGCACTGGCGGCGCAGCATGACAGCGGCACAGCGGCAGGCGGGGCAGACGGGGCAAGCGGGGCAAGCGGGGCAAGCGGGGCAGGGACGATCATCGTGACCGGCAGCGTTCCCCGCCGGGGGTGCGGCCGGTCGACGCCGTTCTGCGCATGGCCGGGCGCGCGCTGTCCGGCCCGCCGGGCGACTGCCAGCGCGCAGGTTCAAGCAGATACGCAATTCCGCGCATGGACAGCGGCGTCGCGGGCGCGACACTCGCAGGCTCCGCCCCCGCTCCACGCCCCGCCCCACGCGCGAACCAGGACAGCCGACCCATGCCCGACCAAGCCCAGGAAGACAGGCGCGCCGAACTGCGCCGCGCCGCACTGGAGTACCACGAGTTCCCCACGCCGGGCAAGGTGGCCATCGCCGCCACCAAGCAGATGGTCAACCAGCGCGACCTGGCGCTGGCCTATTCGCCCGGCGTGGCGGCCGCCTGCGAGGAGATCGTCGACGACCCGGCCAATGCCTGGCGCTACACCGCGCGCGGCAACCTGGTGGCGGTGGTCACCAACGGCACCGCAGTGCTGGGCCTGGGCAACATCGGCCCGCTTGCAGCCAAGCCGGTGATGGAAGGCAAGGCCGTGCTGTTCAAGAAGTTCGCCGGCATCGATGTGTTCGACCTGGAGATCGCCGAGACCGACGTCGACAAGCTGGTCGACATCATCGCAGCGCTGGAGCCCACCTTCGGCGGCATCAACCTGGAGGACATCAAGGCACCCGACTGCTTCTACGTCGAGCGCAAACTGCGCGAGCGCATGAAGATTCCGGTCTTCCACGACGACCAGCACGGCACCGCCATCGTGGTGGGCGCGGCGTTGCTCAACGGGTTGAAGGTGGTGGGCAAGCCGATCGACGGCATCCAGCTGGTCACCTCGGGTGCGGGCGCAGCGGCCCTGGCCTGCCTGAACCTGCTGGTGAAGATGGGCCTGCCGCGCAAGAACATCCTCGTCACCGACCTGGCAGGCGTGGTGTACCAGGGTCGGGTGGAGTTGATGGACCCGGACAAGGCCGAGTTCGCACAGGACACGCCGCACCGCACGCTGGCCCAGGCGATCGCCGGCGCCGACGTGTTCCTCGGCCTGTCGGCCGGCGGCGTGCTGAAGGCGCCGATGGTGGCCAGCATGGCCGCGCGGCCGTTGATCTTCGCGCTGGCCAACCCCACGCCGGAAATCATGCCCGAGGAGGTGGCCGCCGTGCGCAGCGACGCCATCATGGCCACCGGCCGCACCGATTACCCGAACCAGGTCAACAACGTCCTGTGCTTCCCGTACATCTTCCGCGGCGCGCTCGATTCGGGCGCCACCACCATCACCGACGGGATGGAGATCGCTGCGGTGCATGCCATCGCCGACCTGGCCCAGGCCGAACAGAACGACGTGGTGGCCGCCGCCTATGCCGGCACCACGCTGGAGTTCGGCCCGCAGTACCTGATTCCCAAGCCCTTCGACCCGCGGCTGATGATGAAGATCGCCCCGGCCGTGGCGCGGGCCGCCGCCGTGTCGGGCGTGGCCGCCCGGCCGGTGACCGATTTCGCCGCTTACGAGGAGAAGCTGCAGAGCTTCGTCTACGCCTCGGGCAATGCGATGCGGCCGATCTTCAGCCAGGCCAAGCGCGCCCAGAGGCGCAGGGTCGCCTTCGCCGAGGGCGAAGACCGTCGGGTGCTGCGTGCGGTGCAGGTGGTGGTCGACGAAGGTCTGGCCCGCCCCTGGCTGGTGGGGCGCGCCGGCATCATCCTGGCGCGCATCGAGAAACTGGGGCTGCGCCTGCAGGCCGGGCGCGATTTCGAGATCGTCAACATCGACGACGACCCGCGCTACCGCGACTACTGGCAGACCTACCACCGCCTGACCGAGCGCAAGGGCGTGACCGAGCAGTTCGCCAAGATCGAGATGCGGCGGCGGCTGACGCTGATCGCCGCGATGCTGCTGCACAAGGGCGAAGTCGACGGCCTGATCTGCGGCACCTGGGGCAGCACGCAGCAGCACCTGACCTACATCGACCAGGTCATCGGCCGCCGCACCGGCGTGCACACCTACGCCTGCATGAACGCGCTGATCCTGCCCGGGCGCCAGCTGTTCCTGGTCGACACCCATGTCAACTACGACCCCACGGCCGAGCAGCTGTGCGAGATCACCATCCTGGCGGCCGAGGAGATGCTGCGCTTCGGCGTGCAGCCGAAGGCCGCACTGCTCTCGCACAGCAGCTTCGGCAGCAGCAACCAGCCCTCGGCGGTGAAGATGCGCGAGGCGCTGGCGCTGATCCAGCAGCGCGCACCCTGGCTGGAAGTCGACGGTGAAATGCACGGCGACGCGGCGCTAGACACCGAGCACCGTGCCGACCTGATGCCGCGCAGCACCCTCAACGGCGAGGCCAACCTGCTGGTGCTGCCGAACATCGACGCCGCGAACATCAGCTACAACCTGCTGAAGACCGCCGCTGGCGGCGGCATCGCCATCGGCCCGGTGCTGCTCGGTGCCGCCCGGCCGGCGCACATCCTGACGCCGTCAGCCACCGTGCGGCGCGTCGTCAACATGACTGCGCTGACGGTGGTCGACGCCAACGCAGCCCGCTGAGCGCAGCCGGCGGTTGCCGACGCGGGCCCCGGGCGCGGGGTGCCGGTGCAGGCCGGTGCGGAGTGCCGGCAGTCACCCCGATGCACCAAGTCTGTGCGACCCGCATCCGGGTGGGCCAGTGGCCGAATTGAGCGATGTCAAGGCCTTGACAAGTTCGCAAGTGCCTGATTCATGTCATGTTTCCGGATTGTGAGCGCCCACTCAATGCCCGTTTCGCATGCCCAAATTTGAGGCAGCCGCTTGAGTTTCAGGAGCCGTTCCGGTAGCATTCGAACCTCAGATTTCAGGGTCAACCCGTGGAACCCGTTTGTGAGGCCGGTCGGTCACCGATGAAGCATCCCCTGCGCCGCTGGGGGGCCAGATCGTCGGCTGTGGTGGGCACGGTGGTCGGCACGGTGGTGGGGCTGATGGCGGCCATGCTGGTGGGTGCAGCGGTGCAGGCCAGGGGTCCGATGGACAACCTGGGCACGGTGGCGTTGTCCACCTTGCCGCCCGAAGCGCGCACCACACACCGGCTGATCCACGCTGGCGGACCGTTTCCCTACCGCAAGGATGGCTCGGTCTTCGGCAACCGTGAACGCCTGCTGCCGCGGGCCGAGCGGGGGTTCTACCGGGAGTACACCGTGCGCACGCCGGGGTCGCCAGACCGCGGCGCAAGGCGCATCGTCTGCGGCGGCGAGCGGCCCACGGCACCTGAAGCCTGTTTTTTCACCGCCGACCACTACGCCAGCTTCAAGCTGATTGCGCAGTGAACGGTGTTCGATCCAGAACCAACAACTCTTAGATCCAGGAGGAACGCGACCATGCTGCTGCAGACCGTCCGTCCCAATATCGTGCAGGCCATCCGTGCCTACCGCGTCGAAGACCTGATGACCGCTGCCGAAGGCGCTGGCCAGCATTTCCTCTATGCCAACCTCACCGAGGCGCAGTCCAAGCAGGACGTGCTCGACAAGATCGCCGAGTCGTTCCTGTTTCCGGCGCACTTCGGCAAGAACCTCGACGCGCTGTTCGACTGCATGACCGACCTGGTGCACCGCGCCGGCAGCCAGCCCGGCTTCGTGGTGGTGCTGGAGCAATTGCCCGACAACGCCCGCTTCGACCGCGAGGCACGTGAGCAACTGCTCGATGTCTTCCGCGACGCAGCCGACTTCTGGGGTGAGCGGCGCATTGCGTTTCGCTGCTTCTATTCCTTCGCCGTGGCCCGTGCGACTGAATCCAGCGCCTGGGAACGGGTGAACGAGGCGGCCCAGGAGCCGGTCAAGCCCGCGCCCAAGGCCGCGCCGAAGAACGGCACCAACCCCAACTTCGGCATGAACATGCCGATGATGAGCAGCGCCTTCGACACCGCGATGTGGCTGAACGCCGCCTGAGCCTGCGCCGCCTGAGCCTGCGCTGCCTGAACCTGCGGCGCCTGCTGCACTGAACCGGCCTGCGGGCCGCTTTTCATGGGCGCCTGCCGGTGGCGCTCACGCCGTGAGCGACTGCGCCAGCGCCACGTACTCGGCCACCGGCACTTCCTCGGCGCGGCGCTGGGTGTCGAACTGGCCGCCGAAGCCCTGTTCGTCGAGCCAGCGGCCCAGGGTGTGGCGCAGCAGCTTGCGGCGCTGCGAGAAAGCCACCATCACCAACGCCGAGAAGCGCGTCTCGTCCAGCTGCGGCGGCTGCGCCAGCGGCTGCATGCGCACGATGGCCGAGTCCACCCTGGGCGGTGGGTCGAAGGCCGCAGGCGGCACGCCGAACAGGGCCTCGATGCGGTAGCGCCACTGCAGCATCACGCTCAGGCGCCCGTACTCCTTGCCGCCAGGGCCGGCGGCCATGCGGTCGACCACTTCCTTCTGCAGCATGAAGTGCTGGTCGACCACCCGCGCCGCCACCGCCAGCAGGTGGAACAGGATCGGCGTGGAGATGTTGTAGGGCAGGTTGCCGACCACCCGCAGCGGCGCACCAGCGGCATCGGCCAAGGCGGCAAAGTCAACCCGCAGCACGTCGGCCTCGACCACCGTGAGGCCCGGGCGCTGGCGCCAACGGGCCGCCAGATCCCGGTCGAGCTCGACCACGGTGAGGGCGCCGCAGCGCTCCAGCAGCGGCTGGGTCAACGCGCCCAGGCCGGGGCCGATTTCCACCAGCAGCTGGCCGGGCCGCGGCGCGATGGCCCGCACGATCTGGTCGATCACCACCGCGTCGACCAGAAAGTGCTGGCCGAAGCGCTTGCGGGCGACATGGGGGCTCAAATCGGCGGCTCGCGCAACTCGACGTAAGCGCGCAGGCGCAGTTCCTTTGCCCAGTCGACGTAAGTGCTCTCGAACTTGGACTCGCGCAGCCTGCTGCGCGCCTGCTCGCGCACTTCTTTCGGGTCGAGCGTGGCGCTGCGGCGTTCGATCACCTGGATCAGGTGCACGCCGAAGCGCGAGCCCACCGGCGGCGAGATGCCGCCCAGCGGCAGGCGGTTCATCGCCTCCTCGAACTCGGGCACGTAATTGCCGGGCGCGGCCCAGCCCAGGTCGCCGCCCGCCGCTGCGCTGCCGTCTTCAGAGACCTCGCGCGCCACGTCCTCGAACTTGCGCTCGCCGCGCTCGATCTGCGCACGCAGCGTCTCCAGCCGGCGGCCCACCTGGGCGGCCTGTGCGGCGTCGGTGGCGCGCACCAGGATGTGGCGGGCGCGGGTCTGCGTCACCTTGAACGGGTCGTCGGACTGGCGGTCCAGCACCTTCAGGATGTGGAAACCCGCCGCGCTGCGCACCACTTGCGCCGTGACCTGCCCGACCGGTACGCCCTGGGTGGCGCCGACGAACAGGTCGGGCAGGCGGTCTGCGGGCCGCAGCCCCAGCTCGCCACCGGCCTCGCGGTTGGCGTCTTCGCTGAGCTCGCGCGCCACCTTGGTGAAATCTTCGCCGGCGCGCAGCCGCGCCAGGGCCTGCTCGCCGCGCGCCTGGCGTTGTGCCACCACGTCGGCGGTGGCGCCTTCGGGGACCGTCACCAGGATCTGCGCCAGGTTCAGCTGCGCGCCGGCGGCGGCCTGTGCCTGGCGCTCTTGCAACGTGCGGTCGATGTCGGCGTCGGTGATGCGGATGCGCTGGTTGACTTCGCGCTCGCGCACCCGCTCGACCAGGATCTGGTCGCGCAGGTTGCTGCGAAAGCGCGGCAGGTCCATGCCGTCGGCGCGCAGGCGGTCGCGCAGCTGCACCAGCGTGAGCTGGTTCTGCGCGGCGATGTTGGCGATGGCGCGGTCGATGTCGCCGTCGTCCACACGCTGGCCGCTTTCGCGCGCATGGGTGGTCTGCACCCGCTCGTCGATCAGCACGTCCAGCACCTGCTGGCGCAGGGTGTCGGCGTCCGGCAGGCGGGTGCCGTCGCGGCGCGCGTCGGCCTGGATGCGCTCGAGCCGCTGCTGCAGTTCAACCGCGGTGACCAGCTCGGAATTGACGACCGCCACGATGAAGTCGCCCGAGCGGCTGGGCGCGCGGGCGGTCTGCGCCTGCACGCTGGCGCAGGCCAGGGCGGCAGCCAGGGCCCAGGCCAGGCTGCGCCGGCCGGAAAAGGGTGGGGTATGGGTCATGGCTCGGGTGGGGAGAACGGGGTGCCTCGCGGCTCGCGCAGCAGCCGGTAACCGGGAACATTGTCCTTCAAGGCCTGCAGCGGGTTGGAACCCAGGCGCGACAGGCCGACCAGCTCCAGCTGCAGCATCAGCCGGGTGGTGGCCTCGGCGCGGCCGGTGGACAGGCGCTCGGAGACGATGCGGGCGATCCAGCAGCCGGCGTCGTACTCGGCGCCGATCAGTGAATCGGTCGCGCGGCGGTCGCGCAGGCTGTAGTTCAGCCGCCCCACGGCATACAGCGTGCCGCCGCAACCGCCTGACGCCCCCACCGGCGCAGCCAGGCCGCGCCACAGCGGCCATTGCCAGCCGACTTCCACCTGCTCGGAAAGGCCACGCGCCAGGCGGTAGCCGGCCGACAGCGTGCGAAACGGCCCGGGCTGGAAACGCACACCGACGATCGAGCGCACCACGCTGCGGTTGTCGGGGTTGTACTGCAGCGCGGCGTCGAGCTTCCAGGGGTTGAAGACCGAGCTGCTGCCTTCGACCAGCACGTCGGAGAAGCGCTGCGTCAGCACCGCGCCGGACAGCACCACGCGCTGGTCGCGCAGGCGGATGCGCTGGGCCAGGCCCAGGCGCAGCGTCTCGGCGCCGGTGGCCACGTCGACCAGCCGGGTGGTGACGCCGGCAGTGATCTGGTGCGCGTCGCTCACCCGGTCGATGCCGGAGAAGGCGTTCTCGGCATAGATCGACACCGCGTTGAAATCGCGCTCGGCGGCGTCGAAGTTGGGCAGGCCGTTCTGGTCACGGAAGGGCGTGTTGACGTAGAGCAGGCGCGGCTCCAGGGTCTGGCGCTGGGCGCGGCCGAACCAGGCGCTGTCGCGCTCCAACACCATGCCGGCATCGACACTGGCGGTGGGGATCAGGCGCGATGCGCGCTGGCGGTCCTGGCCCGGGGTGTCGAAGCTGTAGCTGGCGGCGTTGAACGCGAGGCGCGGCGTGAGCCAGGCGCCGGCCCAGCCGAAGGGCCGGCTGAGCTGGCCCAGCGCATGCCAGCGCCAGCCGGTGGACGCGCCGGGGTCGGCGGTGCCGCTGGTGCGGGTGAAGTGGTTGACCTCGGTCTGCAGCGACGCCTGCAGCCCGGCGGGCAGCACCGGCGCCAGCCGCAGGCCCAGCTGCGGGCTGCGCTGGTAGGGCGCGACGATCAGGTCACTGCCGCTGCCGCTCTGCAGCACCTGCCAGTGCTGCACCCGGAAATAGGCCTGCAGCGGCCCCAGCGCGGTGGCCAGGTCGCGCTGCAGTTGCAGGTCCTGCCCCAGCAGCCGCGGCGAAGTGGACGGCACGACCTGCGGAAAGTCTTTCCAGTAGTTGTCGTCGGACACCCGCAGCAGCTTGGCGCGGTAGCGGGTGGAGCGGCCCAGCCAGCCCTCGTTGTCGATCTCCCAGGCAGAGCGGGTGCTGCGCACCGTGCGGTCGCCGGGCAGCAGGTGCAGGCGCAGGCGGCCGTTGTGGCGCGGCTCGAGGTAGCGGAACTCGCTGTCCAGCGCCAGCCCGCGGCGGGTGAGCAGCGTGGGCGTGAAGGTGGCGTCGCGGTTGGGCGCGATGTTCCAGTAATAGGGCACACCCAGCTCGAAGCCGCTGCGGCTGTCCAGCCCCACGGTGGGCGGCAGCCAGCCGCTCTTGCGGTCGTCGGTGAGCGGAAAGCTCAGCACCGGCAGGCCGAGGATCGGCACGCCCAGGAACTGCAGCACCGCGCCTTCGGCCACGCCCTCGTTGGTCTCGAAGTCAAGCTTGACCCGGTCGGTGCGCAGCAGCCAATCGGGCTCGCCGCCACCATCGCGCGGGCAACTGGTGTAGACGGCGTTGTAGGCGCGTGAGCGCTCGCTGTCGAGGAAGTCGATGCGGTCGGCGCGGCCGCCCGCGCCCAGGCGGTCGAAGGCGAACTCGGGCTGCAGGAAGTAGCCCTCGAAGCGCTGCACCTGCAGCTGCAGCTCGGTGCCGCTGTAGCGCACGCCGTCTCGACCGATGAACACCTTGCCCTTGGCCAGGGCAGTGTCGCTGGCACTGTCGTAACGCAGCCGGTCGGCCTTGATCAGCATGCCGGCACGGCGGAACTCGACCGCACCTTCGGCCACCGCGTCCAGGTCGGGCCGCACCTTCAGATCGTCGGCCTGCAGGATCAGCGGCTGCTGGCGCGCCGCATCGCTGGTGGTCGAACGCCGCAGCGTGGTGCTGGGCTGCAGCGTGGTGCCGGGCTGCAGCGGCTCGGCGGCCAGCGCCAACTGGTGGCACAGCGCAGTGGCCGCCAGCGCAGTCAGCGCGCGGCGGCAGGCGGGGTACGGGGCAGCGGAAGTGGCGGCGCGGGCAGGATGCACGGAAGTGGCTGGAGAGCGGGATGGCCAGCCGGCTGGCGCCACCGTGGGACCGGTTCGTAGAATCTGCCGGATTATGTCGTCTGCCCCGCCCGATTCCGCGCAGCCCCAGGGCCCGGCCGCCGCCGCCGTGGCCTGGCCCGACGCCCAGCGCGAGGCTGCGTTCTGGCGCTGGTTCCAGCCGCTGGCCGACGCACAGGGCCTGCAAGCCGGCAGCCTGGCACCGGCCTCCGCCGATGCCAGCTTCCGGCGCTACCTGCGGGTGCAGGCGGCCGATGGCAGCAGCCGCATCGTGATGGACGCACCGCCGCCACAGGAAGACGTGCGGCCCTTCGTCGACATCGCCGCACGCATCACCGCCGCCGGCCTGCATGCACCCGCAGTGCTGGCCGCAGATGCAGCGCAGGGCTTCCTGCTGCTGGCCGACCTGGGCAGCCGGCTGTACCTGCCGGCGCTGCAGGCGGCGGCGCCTGCAGCGGCCGACCGGCTGATGCGCGAGGCCGTGGCGGCGCTGGTGCAGTGGCAGCGCCGCATGGACGGCAGCGGCCTGCCGGCCTATGACGACGCCCTGCTGCGGCGCGAGCTGGCGCTGTTCCCTGACTGGTGCGTGCAGCGCGAGTACGGCATCACCTGGACCGCCGCCCAGCAAGCCACCTGGGACAGGCTGTGCGACACCCTGGTGGCCAGCGCGCTGGCGCAGCCTGCGGTGGTGGTGCACCGCGACTGGATGCCGCGCAACCTGATGCTGTCCACGCCCAACCCGGGCATCCTCGACTTCCAGGACGCGGTGGTCGGCCCGGTGACCTACGACATCGCCTCGCTGCTGCGCGACGCCTTCCACAGCTGGGACGAAGAGCAGGAGATCGACTGGGCCGCCCGCTGGTGGCAGCAGGCACGTGATGCCGGCCTGCTGGGCGAGCACGCCATGGCCAGCGACTTCGGCGAGTGCTGGCGTGCGCTGGAGTGGATGGGCCTGCAGCGCCACCTGAAGGTGCTGGGGATCTTCTGCCGCCTGAAGCACCGCGACGGCAAGCCGGCGTATGCCGCCGACCTGCCGCGCTTCTTCGCCTATGCCACCAAGGTGGCGCTGCGCTACCGCGCGCTCAAGCCGCTGATCGGGCTGCTGGAGCCGATGACCGGTGCGCTGACGACCACCGCCTTCTCACTGCGCTGAGGGTGGCGCGGCCGCTGGCCCGGCCCAGGGCCGCGTCTCGCAGCCGGCGGCGATCAGCCAGGGGTCGCGGTCCTCGCCGCCGAACAGGTCGATCAGGAAGTCGAGAAACACCCGCGTGCGCGCCGGCAGGTGCTTGCGGCTGGGCATCGCTGCCCAGATGTTCAGCGAGAACAGCCGCCACATCGGCAGCACCCGCTCCAGCGCGTGCTCCTGCAAGGCGTCTTCCAGCGCGAACGAAGGCAAGGCGGCGATGCCCAGGCCGTGCAGCGCGCCGGCATAGGTGGTGTCGATGTGGCTGCTCGTCAGCACTGGCCGCTTGGGGATCAGGGTGACCGACTGCACCGGCGCGTCGTCCGGGCCCTGGCCACCCGCAAAGAAGGTGACGCCACGCTGCAACTCGCTGATCGGCGGCAGCAAAGTGTCGTGCCCGGCCAGCTCATGGGGATGGCCGGGGCGCCCACGCTGGTCAAGGTACTCGGGCGAGGCACACATCACCACCTCGGTGCGGGCCAGGCGGCGGGCGATGAAATCGCCGTCCAGCGCGCTGCGCAACGACAGGATCGTCAGGTCGAAGCTGTCATCGACGCTCTCCACCGGGCCGGGCGAGTGCAGCTCGACAGTCACCTGGGGGTACTGGCGGCGAAAGCTGCCCAGGTGCTTCACCAACTGGTGCACTGCAAGGGCCGGTGGCACCAGCACACGCAGGTGCCCACGGGGCGCGCCGGTGGCATTGCCCACCCGCACCGCAGCTTCGTCAACGTCGGCAAGGATCTGGCGCACCCGCTGCAGGTAGTCGTCGCCCGCGTCGGTGAACGACAGGCGCCGGGTGGTGCGGTTCATCAACCGAGCGCCCAGTTGCTCTTCCAGGTCGCCGATCACCCGGGTGACCACCGCAGGCGCCATGTCCAGCGCACGTGCTGCCGCAGCAAAGCTGCCTTCATCCGCCACCCGGGCAAGCACCCGCATCGCACGCATTTGGTCCATGTCGGATCTTAGATCTTCATTTGCAAAACAAGTGGTAAAAGAAAAACAAGGCCGCTGATTATTCGCGTCAGCGCAATGAAGCATTGATGATTTGCTGGTTTTTCCCAGCCGGGCAACTACTTAAAGTTGCATCCATCGATGAGCCGGAACCGTACAGCGACCCACGGGACCCGGATTGACCGAGACCCACTGCGCGCCCCGACCCGGCCCACTTTCAACCGTTTCAACCTGGAGTTCATCATGTCTGTCAACAAGCCCCTGACCACCATTGCCGCCATCGCTGCCCTGTCACTGCTCGGCGCCGGCTCGGCCATGGCCGCTGGCGAGTTTCTCGACGCCCCGGCGCCTGCCATGTCGACCTTGAGCCGCGCTGCGGTGCAAGCCGAGGTGCTGGCCGCCCGCAGCGCCGGCACCCTGGGCGCCGCCGGCCAAGGCCTGGCGGCCGACAAGCCGCTGGCGCTGGCCCCGACCGGCCTGGACCGTGCCGCCGTGCGCGCCGCCGTGCTGGCTGCCCGCGCCGCTGGCACGCTGGGCACCGCCGGCGAAGGCCTGGCGAGCTATACGCCGGTGGTCGACACCCGCCGCAGCGCCCAAGCCGGCACCGACAAGGCCTGGAGCGGTGGCGCCGTCCACCAGTGATCGAAACCAGCAACCACCGCCCGTTGCCGGGCCTGGCACCGCCACCCACCCCACCCTACCCCAATCAACGCAAGAGGAATCCACCATGACCAACAACAACACCCTGTTCACCCTGGCCACCGTCGCCGCCCTGTCCCTGCTGGGCGCCGGTTCGGCGATGGCTGCCGGCGAATTCCTGGACGCGCCGGCGCCGGCCGTGTCCACCCTGAGCCGCGCTGCAGTGCAGGCCGACTACCTGGCCGCCCGCAACAGCGGCAGCCTGGTGGTCGCCGGTGAAGGCGTGGCCGCCGGTCAAGGCACGACCACCGGCGCGACCACCGGCGCGACCATGGTGCTGGCCTCGGCCGGGCCTGACCGCGCCGCCGTGATCGCCGAACTGCTGGCCGCCCGCGCTGCCGGCACCCTGACGGCCGCCGGCGAAGGCCAGGCTGCCGACCGTGTGCCGGCCAGCCGCAGCAACCGGCCCGGCAGCAACGTTGCCCAGACCGAAGCGCCGGTCACCCGGTGATCTGAACCCACTGGCGGCCAGCAAAGGCGCCAGCGCATGCAGCCACCACGGGCGCCCACGGGCGCCCGTGGTGCGTTCAGGCTCATGAGGAAACGCCGGGCCGCTCCCAAGTTTCCTCATCCCCCTCGGGGGGCCTGACGCGAAGCGGCAGGTCTGGGGGCGCTCTCAGGGATGCGCCGCGATCACCTGGGCCACCGCCGCCGTCAGCCGCTTGGCATACGGCACATGCAGGAACTCGTTCGGCCCGTGGGCATTGCTCTTTGGGCCGAGCACGCCGCAGACCATCATCTGCGCCGCCGGGAAGCCTTGCTGCAGCATGCTCATCAGCGGGATGGTGCCGCCCTGGCCGATGTAGGCCAGCGGTGCGCCGAATTGCGCTTGCGAAGCGGTGTCGAGCGCGGTTTCCAGCCAGGGCGCCAGGCTCGGCGCGTTCCAGCCATTGGCGCCCAGCGCGCCAGCGCGTCCATCGGGGTGGAAGGTGACGCGGGCGTTGTACGGCGCGTTGTCTTCCAGCAGGGTCTTGAGCTTGATCGAGGCCTGATGGCCGTCCACCAGCGGCGGCAGGCGCAGGCTCAGCTTGAAGGCGGTGTAGGGCCGCAGCACATTGCCGGCGCTCTTCATCTCGGGGAAGCCGTCCACGCCGGTGACCGACAGCGTGGGCCGCCAGTGGCGGTTCAGCAGGGCCTGCACCGGGTCGGTGGTGGTGGGCAACGCGGCAGCGCCGTCGGCGCCGCAGGCCCAGGGGAAGGTCTTCCAGGCCTGGTCGCCCAGGATGGCGGCCGCCGATTTGACCTGCTCGGCCCGGTCGGCCGGGATGTCGCAGTGGAAGAACTCGGGCAGCAAGCGGCCGGTGGCTGAGTCCTCCAGACGGTCGAGCACATGGCGCAGGATGCGAAAGCTGCTGGGCACCACGCCGCTGCTGTCGCCCGAATGCACGCCTTCGGTGAGGATCTCCACCTTCAGCATGCCCGAGACCATGCCGCGCAAGCTGGTGGTGAGCCACAGCTGGTCGTAGTTGCCGGCGCCGGAATCCAGGCACACCACCAGGCTGACGTTGCCCAGCCGGGTGCGCAGCGCGTCCAGGTAGGGCGGCAGGTCGTGCGAGCCGCTCTCCTCGCAGGTTTCGATCAGGCCGACGATGCGCGGGTGCGGAAGGTGTTGGGCCTTGAGCGATTCGACTGCGGTGATGGCGGCATACACCGCATAGCCGTCGTCGGCGCCGCCACGGCCGTAGAGCAGGCCGTCGGCGTATTTGGGCGTCCAGGGCCCCAGGTCGTTGCGCCAGCCGGTGAACTCGGGCTGCTTGTCGAGGTGGCCGTAGACCACCACGGTGTCGGTGCTGGCGGCCTTGGTGGCTGCAATCTCGAAGAAGATCACCGGCGTGCGGCCGGCGATACGCACCACTTCGAGCGTGAGACCGGGCACGTTCCGGCTCTCCACCCACTGCGCGGCGTCACGCACCACCCGCTCGATATGGCCGTTGGCAGCCCAGTCGGCGTCGAACATCGGGCTCTTGGCCGGGATGGCGATGTAGTCGGCGAGCGCGGGCACGATGGCCTCGTCCCAGCGGCGGCTGGCAAACGCGCCCAGGGCGCTGGCTTCGTCGGGTTGCAGCGGCAGGTTCGGGTCGCGGGCGTTCATGTGGGCTCCTGGGTGGCGGGT
>JBBRVT010000056.1:0-14180 GCA_038246615.1 Burkholderiales bacterium | reverse complement strand
ATCGCCACCCGTTGCTGCTCGCCGCCAGAGAGCTGGCTCGGCCGGTGATCGAGCCGCCCGCCCAGGCCCACCCGCTCCAGCATGGCGGTGGCCAGGGCGCGCGCATCGCGCCGGCCGGCCATTTGCAGCGGCAGCGCCGCGTTGTCCAGCGCGCTCAGCGAGGGCAGCAGGTGAAACGACTGAAACACGATGCCCACCCGCTCGCGCCGCAGGTCGGCCAGGCCGTCGGCGTCCAGTGCACCGAGGTCCGCGCCGTCGACCAGCACGCGGCCTGCGGTGGGCCGCTCCAGGCCCGAGAACAGAAGGAGCAACGACGTCTTGCCCGAGCCCGACGGCCCGGCGATGGCCACGCGTGTACCGGCTGCGATGGTGATGTTCACATCGCGCAGCACGTCCACCCGGGTCTGCGCCAGCGGGTAGGACATGCAGAGCCGTTGCGTCTCGATACCGGCGTGGGGGCTTGGTATGGGCATGGGTTGCACCAGAAGGTTCAGCGGTTTGCGAGTCGTTCGCCTTGGACAAGGTTCCCGGCCTCTGGGCTGGGCTGGGCTGTGACTGGGTGGCGGACGCCAGCACTGCGACAGCATGGCATGGGCTGCCGGCTGGGCGCCGACCAGCACTGACGCACGAAGACGCCGTCCAGCGCTGCGCGATCAATGCCGGCCGGATGCGCCGGATTCGGGCCCTGGCGACCCAGCATGGTGCCTGCGGCGGCGTGTCTTGGTGCGGGCAACCAGACCGCCACCGGCGCTGCTGCGGCGCCTGCACAGCGCAGGCGCCGCAGGCACACGATATCTGTTGACGCCAAGCAAGATCGGCCGCTACGATCGCTTCAGTCCTTTCCAAGGCAAGCAGTTTCGGCCATGTTCAACGCAGTATTCCAGTTCGGTTTCGACATCGCCGCCTTCACTGCGGTGATGGTGCTGATCGTGCTGGGCCTGGGCATCATCGCCAGCATGATGGGCATCTTCAACTTCGCGCATGGCGAGTTCGTGCTGCTCGGCGCGTATGTGGTGTTCCTCTGCAACGAGGCCGGCCTGCCTGGCTGGATGGGCCTGGTGCTCGCGCCGCTGGCCGTGGGCATGCTGGGCCTGGTGCTCGAAGCCACCATCATCCGGCGCTTCTACAGCTCGCCCATCGTGGCGATGCTGGGCACCTATGCCATCGGCCTGATCATCCGTGAATGGGTGCGCGGCCTGCTGGGCGGGCAGTACAAGATCGTGCCCGAGCCGCTGCAGGGCTTCGTCACCGTGGGCGCGCTCAGCTTCTCGATGTGGCGCATCGTGATCATCTGCGTCACCGTGGTGGTCATCCTGCTGGTGTGGCTGTTCCTCACCCGCACCAGCTACGGCCTGCGCGTGCGCGGCTCACTGGAGAACCCGCTGCTGGCGCGCGCCTGCGGCATCTCCACCAAGCAGCTGTATGCCTTCACCTTTGCATTCGGGTCCGCGCTGGCTGGCCTGGCCGGTGCACTGGTGGTGCCGCTCTACCAGCTGTCGGCCGACATCGGTCTGCGCTTCCTGGTGCAGGGCTTCCTGTCGGTGATGCTGGGCGGTGTCGGCACCTTCGAAGGCCCGGTACTGGGCGCTGCGGCAGTGGGCATCATGGCCGCCGGCCTGCCCTGGGCCGTGCCGCCGGTGCTGGCCGACCCGCTGGTGTTCATCATTGCCCTGATCATCGTGCGGTTCAGGCCGCAGGGCTTCATCAGCAAGTGATCCGCAGCTGCCATCATCTGACCCCGACCCCGACCCTGCCCTCGACCCCGACCCCTGCAACGCCCGTTCCCCACCCGACCACCCATCCGACTGTCCGCCAAGAAAGGCTCCGCCATGACCGACCCGCAACACGATGCCCCTGCCGATGATGCGAGCGCGTCTGCGCCCGATCGCCCCTCACGCCGCGGCTTCCTGCAAGGCAGCAGCGCACTGGCAGCGGCCGGCTGGGTGAGCGGCGTGGCCGGCGGCTGGATGCTGCCCACGATGCACGCCAACGCGGCCAACCCGATCCTGCTGGGCATCGCCACCGACATCACCGGCCCGATCGCGCCCTCCGGCAATGCCTGCTGGCAGGTGGCCCAGCTGGCCGCCGAAGAGATCAACGCCGCTGGCGGCATCAATGGCCGGCAGGTCCAGCTGTTCCTGGAAGACACCGCGTCCGACCCCAAGGTGGCGGTGGGCAATGTGCGCAAGCTGGTGCAGCAGCGCAAGGTCAACGTGATCTTCGGCGGCATCACCAGCTCGATGCGCCAGGCCATCAAGGACCCGATCGTCAACCGCGGCAAGACGCTGTATGTCTACCCGCAGCTGTATGAAGGCCAGGAGTGCACCAAGTTCCTGTTCAACACCGGCCCCACGCCGGCGCAGCAATGCGACCAGCTGATTCCCTACCTGATCAAGACCCTGGGCAAGAAGAAGTTCGCCATGCCCTCGGCCAACTATGTGTGGCCACAGCTGCTGAACAAGTACGCCCGCAAGGTGATCGAGGCCAACGGCGGCGAGGTGGTGTTCGAGGAGTACTACCCGCTGGACCAGGCCGAGTACTCGGCCACCATCGCCAAGATCCGCGACGGCAAGGTCGACTGCGTGTTCAACACCATCATCCCGCCGGGCGTGCAGCCGTTCATGAAACAGCTCTTCGAGTCGGGCTTCCAGAAGAACGGCGGCGTGGCGGCCTGCGTCTACTACGACGAGAACGCGCTGAACTTCAACCCGGCACGCGAGATGGACGGCATGTACAGCTGCCTGGACTACTTCCAGAACGTGGACGACCCGTTCAGCAAGGCGCTGCTGGGCCGCTACAACAAGAAGTACCCCAACACCAAGTACATGCTGACGGCCGGCAGTGCCAGCACCGGCATGTACCGCGGCATCATGCTTTACGCTGAAGCCGTGAAGGCCACCAAGGGCGACCTGGCGCGCGAGGCGGTGGCGGCCATGTACGACAAGGCCAAGCTCACGCAAGGCCCGGGCGGCCCCTGCGAGATGGTGCCCGGCAAGTACCACGCCAAGATGAACATGTACCTGGCCAAGTGCAAGGCCACTGGCGACAAGACCAGCTACGACATCATCTCGAAGTTCGCCATGGTCGACCCGAAGGAGTGCTGATCCCCATGGCCACGCGTCCATCCAGCGCTGCAACCGCCCGGCCACGCCTGTGGCTGCCGCTGATCGAGAAAGTGGCGCTGGCGGTGGCGGTGTTCTTCCCGCTGGTGCTGCGCGGCGAGCCGCAGCTGGTGACGCTGGCCACCAACATCCTGATCCTGGCCTTGCTGGCGGTCAGCTTCGATCTGTGCTGGGGCTACTCCGGCATCATGAGCTTCGGGCAGGCGCTGTTCTTCGGCGTGGCCAGCTACGCCGTCGCGCTGATCGGGCGCGACCTCGACTTCAGCCAGCTGGCGGCCACCCTGCCGCTGGCCATGGCCATCGGCCTGGCGTTGAGCCTGCTGTTCGCATTCTTTTTGCTGCTGGGGCGCCGGACACCCACGGTGATCTTCGTCGCGCTGGGCACCTTGACCGGCGCCTATGCCGCCGAGCGGCTGGTGTCGGGCTGGCAGTACGTGGGCGCGGGCAACGGGCTGTCGTCGGTCAAGCTGATGCAGTTCGGCAGCTACGAATTCGTCGAGGGCGCCGATTTCTACTTCCTGGTGCTGGCGCTGCTGCTGCTGGTCTACCTGGGTTGCCGCGCACTGGTGCGCTCGCAGTTCGGCCTGGTGCTGGCGGGCATGCGGCAGAACGAGGAGCGGCTGGCCTTCCTGGGCTACCGGGTGCAGATCTACAAGGCCACGGCCTTCGCGATTGCCGGCGCCATCGCCGGCTTGTCGGGCGCGCTGTATGCCTACCACCAGGGCTTCACCGGCCCGGGCAACCTGGGCCCGGGGCTGTCCACCACCGCCGTGCTGTATTGCCTGTTCGGTGGCACGGGCACGCTGATCGGGCCGATCCTGGGCACGGTGGCGATCGAGTCGATCAGCTATTTCCTGTCGGGATCGCAGACCGTCAAGCAGTACTGGCCGGTGCTGCTGGGCGTGCTGCTGCTGCTGGTGGTGGCCTTCCGGCCTACGGGGCTGCTGGGCCTGCTGGTGAGCACGCGGGAGCGCATCGGCTCCTTCGGCCGGCGGGCGCCCTGATGGCGCTGCTCGAGGTCCAGGGCATCCAGAAGAGCTTCGGCGCGCTGAAGGCGCTCGATGGCGCCGGCCTGCGCATCACCGAAGGCAGCTTCCACGGCCTGATCGGCCCCAACGGCTCGGGCAAGAGCACGCTGCTCAAGGCGATTGCCGGCGCGCACTTTGCCGATGCCGGCACGGTGGTCTTCAACGGCCAGGACCTGACCCGCGCGCTGCCGTATGAGCGGTCACGCGCCGGCATGAGCCTGAAGTTCCAGATCACGGCGGTACTGCCCGAGCTGTCGGTCTACGACAACGTGCTGCTGGCGACGCAAGCCCACCAGTCGCCATTCAGCCTGGCGCGCTCACGCAGCCGGGCACAGTTGCATGACCGGGTGATGGAGCCGCTGGAAAGCTTTCGCCTGGTCGGCCGCGCGGATGATCTGGCCGGTGAACTGAGCCACGGTGAACAGCAGTGGCTGGAGATCGCGATGGCGCTGGCGCTGCGGCCCAAGCTGCTGATGCTGGACGAGCCCACCGGCGGCATGAGCCCGGAGGAGCGGCGCGTCACCGGCGAACTGCTGAGGCCGATCAAGTCCTGGTGCGCGCTGCTGATCGTCGAGCACGACCTCGACTTCATCCGCGACCTCTGCGACCGGCTCACCGTGCTCGACCACGGCCAGGTGCTGGACGAGGGCACGGTCGAGGAGATCCAGCGCTCCGACAAGGTCAAGAAGGTGTACACAACCCGTGAATGAGCCCACCCCGACCCGCGCTGCTTCCGGCACTGCTTCCCGCGCCGCCGTCGCGCCGCTGCTGGCCGTGGACGGCTTGTGCGCCAGTTACGGCCAGAGCCAGGTGCTGTTCGGCCTGGGCTTGCAGGTGCTCCCGGGCGCCGCAGTGGCCATTCTGGGGCGCAACGGCGCGGGCAAGTCCACGCTGCTGAAGACCATCGCCGGTGAGCTGGCGGCCACTGCCGGCACGGTGCGCTTTGCCGGCGCCGAGGTGCAGCGCAGCGCGCCTGAGCTGCGCTCGCGCATGGGCATCGGCTTTGTGCCACAAGACGCTGCAGTGTTCGGCGCGATGTCGGTGCGCGAGAACCTGCTGCTGGGTGCGGTGCGCCATGCCGGCAAGCCCGACATCAGCGAGGCGCTGGACATCTTTCCCAAGCTGGCCCAGCGCCTGCCCCAGGCGGCGGCCACGCTGTCGGGCGGCGAGCGCAAGATGCTGGCCATCGGCCGGGCCCTGCTGGGCCGCCCCGAGCTGCTGATGCTCGACGAACCGACCGAGGGCGTCTGGCTGGGCGTGGTCGAGGAGATCGCCGACCGCCTGCAAGCCCTGGCCGGCCGCATGGCGGTGCTGATCGTCGAGCAGCACATCGAGCTGGCGCTGCGCGTGACCAGCCATGCCTACGTGATGGACCGCGGCACGGTGGCGATGCACGGCCCCAGCGCCGAAGTGCGCGACGACCCGCGTCTGCTCACCTACCTGGCACCCTGAGCGTCCAGCGTCCTCAGGTGCCGCCGTTCTTCCGAGGAATACCGCATGGCTGTCCACCTCCCCACGCCGCAGCAGCTGCAGGCCGTTGCCGGCCGGCTGAACCTGTCGCTGACCGACGCCGACGTGCAGTCGTTCCTGGGCCTCTTCCAGGGCCAGATCGACGCCTACAACCTGGTCGACCGGATGCCGGACAACCTGCCGCCGGTGCGCTATGCGCGCACACCGGGCGTGCGGCCGCCGCCCGAGGACAACCTGCACAACGCCTGGTACGTGAAAAGCACCGTGGCCGGCGCGCCCAGCGGGCCGCTGGCCGGCAAGACCGTGGTGCTGAAGGACAACATCCTGCTGGCCGGCGTGCCGATGATGAACGGCAGCTCGACGCTGGAGGGCTACGTGCCCGACATCGACGCCACGCTGGTGCAGCGCATCCTCGATGCCGGCGGCACCATCCTGGGCAAGGCGCATTGCGAGAACTTCTGCATGTCTGGCGGCAGCCACACCTGTGCCGCCGGCCCGGTGCACAACCCGCACCGCATGGGCTGGTCGGCCGGCGGATCGTCGTCGGGCTGCGCGGTGCTGGTGCAGCAGGGCGCGGCCGACATGGCCATCGGCGGCGACCAGGGCGGCTCCATCCGCATGCCGGCGTCGTTCTGCGGCATCTACGGCATGAAGCCGACCCACGGCCTGGTGCCCTACACCGGCGTGATGCCGATCGAAGTGACGGTGGACCACGTCGGCCCGATGACAGCCAATGTGCGCGACAACGCGCTGCTGCTGGAAGTGATCGCCGGTGCCGATGGTTACGACCCGCGCCAGTTCGACGTGCGCATCCAGCCCTACACCGCAGCGCTGGGCCAGCCCATTGCCGGCCTGCGCATCGGCGTGGTGCGCGAGGGCTTCATGCAAGGCAACGCCGAGGCGGTGGTGAACGAGAAGGTGCTGGCCGCCGCCGAGCAGCTGCGTACGCTGGGCGCCATCGTCACCGAGGTGTCGATCCCCATGCACCTGATCGCCGGGGCGATCGCCACGCCGATCCTGGTGGAGGGCGCGACCCAGACCATGCTGCACGGCGATGGCTACGGCACCAGCCGGCGTGACCTGTACGTGACCAGCCTGATGGACTTCCACCGCAACTGGCGCCAGCGTGCCGACGAGTTGTCGGAGACCACCAAGCTGTTCCTGCTGCTGGGCACGCACATCCGTGAGCAGCATGGCAGCCGCTTCTACGGCAAGGCCACCAACATCGCCCGGCGCCTGCGCGCAGCCTACGACGCCGAACTGGCCCGCCACGACCTGCTGCTGATGCCCACCACGCCGATCAAGGCGACGCCGCTGCCGCCGGCCGGCGCACCGCGCGAAGAGGTGGTGGCGCGCGCCTTCGACATGACCGCCAACACCGGGCCCTTCGACATCACCCACCACCCGGCGATGGCGATCCCCTGCGGCATGGCCGACGGCCTGCCGGTGTCGATGATGCTGGTCGGCCGGCACTTCGACGAGCTGACCATCTACCGCGCGGCACATGCCTTCGAGCAGTCGCACGACTGGACCACGCGCTGAACCACGACGCACCACCGCCACAACCACCACAACCACCACAACCACCACAACCAGGAGACACCATGGCCACACTGCCCGATCTGCCGTTTTCCACCATCACCGACCTGGCCGCCGCCTACCGCGCCGGCAGCCTGTCGCCGGTGGAGGTGACCCAGTGCATGCTCGACCGCATCACCCAGCTGGACGGCGCGCTGCACAGCTACCTCACCGTCACGCCTGAGGTGGCCCTGGCCCAGGCCCGCGCGGCCGAGGCGGAGATGCAGCGCGGCGTGTTCCGCGGCCCGATGCACGGCGTGCCCATCGGCATCAAGGACCTGTGCAACACCGCCGGTGTGCGCACCACCTGGGGCGGCGCCATCCTGGCCGACAACGTGCCCACTGAGGACGCCAGCGTCGTGCGCAGCCTGTTCGCCGCCGGCGCGGTGATGCTGGGCAAGCTGCACATGACCGAGGGCGCCTACTCGGTGCACCACCCGTCGCTGCCGGTGCCCATCAACCCCTGGCATGCCGACCACTGGGCCGGCGCCTCGTCCAGCGGCTCGGGCGTGGCCACGGCGGCGGGCCTGTGCTACGGCAGCATCGGCACCGACACCGGCGGCTCGATCCGCTTTCCGTCGGGCGCCAACGGCGTCACCGGGCTGAAGCCCACCTGGGGCCGCGTCAGCCGCCACGGCGTGCTGGCGCTGGCCGACAGCCTGGACCATGTCGGCCCGATGACGCGCTCAGCCGCCGATGCCGGCGCCATGCTGGGCGCGATGGCCGGGGTGGATCCGCTCGACCCGACCACGCTGGAGGCCGCCGTGCCCGACTACCTCGCCGGCCTGGACGCCGGCGTGCGCGGTCTGCGCATCGGCTTTGCGCCGGCCTTCACCGACAACGTGTGCGATGCCGACACCCTGCAGATGCTGGAGAGCGTGCGCGGCGTCATGTCGGGCCTGGGCGCGCAGGTGGCGACGGTCGAGATGCCGGCGAATACCGGCGCGATGTACCTCGACTGGGAAACCCTGTGTGCGGTGGAGACCGCCATCGCCCATGAGGCCTACTACCCGGCGCGTGCGGCCGAGTACGGCCCGGTGCTGGCCGGGCTGATCGACCAGGGCCGCCAGGTGGGCGGCATCGAGCTGATGAAGGTGGCCCAGGCGCGGCTGGTGTTCCAGGGCGCGCTGCGCAAGCTGTTCGAGACGGTGGACCTGCTGGTGCTGCCGGTGCACCCCTTCGGCAACCCGTCGGCGGCGCAGCTGGACGCGATCTTCAAGACCCCGAGCGGCATCGACGACGTGCTGCGCTACACCGCGCCCTTCGACATGTCGGGCAGCCCCACCCTCACACTGCCGGGCGGCGTCACCGGCGTGGGCATGCCCATCGGCTTCCAGCTGATCGGCCGGCACCTGGACGAGGCCCTGCTGGTGCGGGCTGGCCACGCCTACCAGCAGGCGACCGACTGGCATCTGAAGCACCCGGCGCTGTAGGCGGGCTCAGGCAACGGCCACGCACGCCGGCTGCGCTGGCGCTCCGGCCAGCCAGCGCGCCAGCGGCTCGCCGCTCAGCACCTCATGGTCCAGCAGGCCAGCGGCCAGACCATCGAGTTGCGCGCGGCGCTCACCCAGCAGCTGGCGGCAACGGGCCTGCGCGTCGCCGAGCAGCGCGCGCGCCTCGTCCAGGACGCCGGCCTGCACATCGGGCCCGAGCAGTTCCTTGGGCACACCGGCCACGCTGAGCAGGCCGAAGCGGTCCGAGAACCCCAGCGAGCCGACCATCTTCACCGCCAGCTCCGAGGCCCGCTTCAGGTCGTCGGACGCGCCGCTGGAGACGCTGTCCAGCACCATCAGCTCGGCCTCGCGGCCGCCCAGCAGCATGGCCAGGCGGGCCGACAACTCGGCCTTCTGGTAGAGCGGCTCTTCGCTCTCGCGGTGGATGTGGGTGACGCCCAGCGCCTGCCCGCGCGGTTCGATGCTGACCCGCTCGACCGAGCCGACCTGCAGCACATGCGCAACCAGTGCATGGCCGGCCTCGTGGTAGGCCAGGCGCCGACGCGTCGCTTCGCTGAGCAGGGCCTTGACCGGCGACACATCGCCGCCGAGCTGCTGCGACTCGATGGCGCGCAGCAGGTGCTCGGCGCCGACGCGCTCTGCGCCCTGCTCGGCCGCCGTCGAGGCCGCCTTGTTGACGGTGTTGGCAATGTCCGCCGGCGACATGCCGGCGCTCATGCGTGCCAGCGCCAGTGTGTCTGCGCGGCCGTCGTGGTGCAGCCGGCCGAGGTAGAGATCGAACAGGCGCTGCCGGTCGGGCAGCATCGGCAGGGCCAGGCGCACCAGCATGTCGAAGCGCCCCGGCCGGCGCAGCGCCTCGTCGAGGTTGTCCTCGTGGTTGGTCGCGCCGACAACGACGACGTTGCTCAGCGGGTCGAAGCCGTCCATCTCGACCAGCACGCGGTTGATGATGCGGTTCAGCTCCGACTCTGCGCCGCCACCGCCGCCGCCACCGGCGCGGCCCTGGCTGCGCTGGCCGATGCCGTCGATCTCGTCGATGAACAGCACGCAGGGCGCATGCCGCCGCGCCAGCTTGAACAGCTCCTTCACCTTGCCGACACCCGCGCCGTAGTACATGGCGGTGAAGTAAGAGCCATCGACCGCGATGAAGCTGGCCTTGCACTCGCCGGCCAGCGCCCGCGCCAGCAGCGTCTTGCCCGTGCCCGGGGGGCCCACCAGCAACACGCCACGCGGCGGCGCGGCGCCCAGCCTGGCGTACTTCGCCGGTTCGCCGAGGAAGGCGCGCACCCGCACCAACGCGGCCTTGGCCTCGTCGCTGCCGACGACATCGGCAAAGCGCGTGGGCGGCTGCACCGTCAGCATCGACGCCCCGCCCAGCCCCATCTGCAGCCGTGTGACGACGAACAGCGCGCCCAGCACGGTGCCGATGACGAACAGCGGCGTCAGCACGGTCTCGGCAGCGTCGAGCAGGCGGCGGCTCGGGCTGCGTGGGTCGACGTGGACGTTGACCAGCGCGAAGCCCGCCTCGGCGCTGCGCTCACCCAGGCCGTCCAGCAGCGTCCCGGCGCAACCCAGCGTCGTGCAGCCGGGCACCGTGGTGCTGGCCTTGTCGCCGTTCGTCAGGGTGTAGAGCACCAGGCCCGGCGGTGATGCGGCCAGCCCGACCGCCGCCAGCTCGCGCCCGGCCAGGCTGCGCCTGAAGTCGGCCAGGCTCCTCTCGTTGTACAGCCAGGCCTGCGCGCCGGCCTCGAAGGCGCGCGCCTCGGGCAGCTGGCGCGCCCGGGCCTCGTCGGCGGCACGCTGCTGCAGCAGCACCGCGCCGGCCAGCAAGGCCAGCGCGAGCGCGAGCGCGCCGGTCAGGCGCGGATGGGTGCGCAGGGATTGCAGCAACTTGCGGGTTCGTGTCATGGCAGCGGCGGCGGGCCGGAAGGGCGAGAACGTGCGAGAAAGTGCGGAGGAGGCGAAGGCGGGGGGTTGGAATCGGTCGCGGGCGGCTGGCCCTGCTGGCGCGGTGGGCGCTGATCAGGCGGCTGATGCGGATCATGTCGAGGGCCATCGGCGGGCTTTGCGGGCACGGGTCGGACCGCAGCCCAGTCTCTGACGGCAGGACATCCGGCGATCGGCGGAACAGGCAGGCAAAGCCGCAGGTGCTCCGCCCGCTGCGCACCTGGTACCCGGGCCCGGCGTGGTGAAGGAACCCGGCGCCTGGCCCGGGGCCTGCCCCAGGGCCTTCCTGCTCAGCCGCCGGCCGGCGGCGCGTGCAGCGCACCGCACAGCGCGCCCAGCCGGCCTTCGCCCTCTGGCGTCTGCCCGCCCTGCGCCAGGAAGCGCAGCATCGCGTCGCGCGTGCCAGCGCCCGACAGCGTGCCCTGGAACGCCGCACCCTCGGCCTGCAGGTCGGGCAGCAGGTCCTTTTCGCCACGCAGCACGCAGGCCTTGGCCGCCGCCACCGCATGCGGCGGAAAACTGGCGATGCGTGCGGCCAGGCGGTCCACATGCGGCCACAGCGCGGCCGCAGACAAGCTGCGGTTCACCCAGCCCCAGCGCTCGGCCAGGTCGGCGTCGATATCGTCGCAGCCCAGGATGGCCTCCAGCGCCCGGCTGCGGCCCAGCAGGCGCGACAGCCGCACCGTGCCCGAGCCGCCGGGCAGGATGCCCAGCGCCACCTCCGGCTGGTTGAACACCGCCCGGCCCTGCAGCGCAAAGCGCATGTCGCAGCTCAGCGCCAGCTCGCTGCCACCGCCGCCGGCGCGGCCCTCGACCACCGCGATGGTGGTCTTGGGCATGCTCCGCCAGGCCTCGCACAGGCGGTGGAAGGCCGACAGCGGCGCATCGGCCGGCGCTGGCCCGGGCGGCGGTGCAGCGGCCGCCGGTGGGTCGACCGGGAAACGCAGGATCTGCGCCACGTCGAAGTGGGCGATGAAGTAGCCGGGGTTGGCCGAGCCCAGCAGCACCACGCGCACGCTGTCGTCGGCTGCCAGCGCGTCGGTCAGGCGCAGCAGCTCCTTGAACATCGCGCGGTCCAGCAGGTTGACCGGGCCGTTGTCCAGCGTGACGCGGGCGATGCCGTCGGCCTGTGCCACACGCAGGGTGGTGTAGCCGCTGTATCGGCTGCCGAGTCGGCTGCTGACGTCGCCGCTGGGGTTGCTGCCTTGGTCCATGGCCGGGCTCCGGGTGGTGGTCGAGCTGGCCAGCCTAAGCCCGGTGCCGGGGCCGGCGCGCCACCCCGGCGACAGCAACGCACCGCTGGTGCGCAGCGTGGCCCCCTTGCTGCTGCGGGCGAGGCCGTCTGCAGGCACTGCGCCAGGCTGGCGGGCAACCGGAGAGCGGCCGCTGACCGGCGGGCATCGCCACGCCGGCGCGGTGGCGGTCACCGCTGTAGTGGCCGGTGTGGTCACCGGTGTGGTCACCGGCGTGTCACACAACGCGAACGCCCGGCCGAGGCCGGGCGTTGCTTGCGGGTGGCGGCGCGCAGCGCCGCTGCAAGGCATCAGGAGGTCGGCCGCTTCGCCTCGGCGGGCTTTGCCGCCTTCTTCTCGGCGGCCGTTGCCATCGCGGGGGTCTTGGTTTGTTGCTTGGCCTGCTCAGCCAGCGCGGCGGTGACCGTCGGGCTGTGGTCGACCTTGGCGTCCATCGCCTTGCCGCCTGCGCCGGGGCAGGCGAGTGCAGAGCCGGCGACCATCATCAGGGCCAGGGAAACAGCGAGTGTCTTCATCGGTGCATCTTCCGGTTGTGGCGCCGCGACGCGGCCGCTCCCGGCGGATTCTGCGCCGTTTTCCAACAGCTTGCTTGCAACCGGCGGCAACCCGGGACCGGCCAGGGCCAGGGCCACCAGATGCTGTTCGGCGCCCGCCCCCGGTCGGGTCCACACCGGACACGCTGCCCCGTGCCGTGTTCCCTGTGCCTCGTCGAGCGCGGTGCGCGAGCCGAGCCTGGCACCGGCCCCCGCTTGGAGTCTGTACAGCCCGTGGACGGCCACCGTCTGCCGGCGCCCAGGCGTGCGAGGGCGCCGGACGCGCCGCCGCACTAGCATGCAGGCCATCGCCTCAACCCACCCGCAGAACCATGCGCCCGCACACATGGACCCGCTGACCGCTCTGTCCTGGGACTGGATCCGCTGCTTCGTGCTGGTGGCCGAGCGTGGCTCCATCGCCGCAGCCGCACAGCAGCTGGGCAGCAATGCGGCCACGGTCAGCCGGCAGATCGCCGCGCTGGAGCGGCAGCTGGGCTGCGAGCTGTTCGTGCGCAGCCGCCAGGGCATGCAGACCACGCCGGCCGCGCAGCGCTTCCTGCCGCCGGCGCGGGCGATGCAGGCCCAGGCGCAGCAGCTGGGCCTGGGCGCGGCGGCGCAAGACGCCGGCCTGTCGGGCCTGGTGCGGATCAGCGCCAGCGTGACGCTGGCCAACTTCGTGCTGCCAGAGCTGCTGGTACTGCTGCGCGCCCTGCACCCGGGCATCCGCATCGAGCTGATCGCCACTGACGCCCACAGCAAACTGCTGGAGCGTGAGGCCGACATCGCCATCCGCCTGGCCGATCCGGTGCAGGAGGCGCTGGTGGCGCGGCGCATCACCCAGTTTCCGATCCGGCTATATGCCAGCCATGCCTACCTGGCGCGTCACGGCCTGCCGCAGCTCGATGCGCCGGCAGCGCTGATGCAGCACCACTTCATCGACGTGGCACCCCAGCATCCGATGCGCGACGGCTTCACCCGCCTGGGCCTGCCGCAGCTGGCCGAGCGCGTGGCTGCGGTGTGCAGCGACCATGCCACCGCCTGGCAGCTGGTGCGCGCCGGCCTGGGCATCGGCAGCAGCCTGGCGGTGGTGGCTGCACGCGACGCAGGTGTGGCGCCGGTGCTCGATGGCGTCGATGCAGGGCGCTTTCCGGTCTGGCTGGTGATGCACAAGGGTCTGCGCACGCAACCGCGCCTGCGCGTGGTGGCCGACCACCTGGCCCAGGCGCTGAAGTCGCTGGGCGGCTGAACAGCGCGGCCAGTCTCGGGGTGCTCAGCCGCGAGCGCGGCGGATCAGCATGATGCCCAGGCACACCATCCACAGCATGTAGAGCAAGGAGAACGGCGCGATGAAGGCGCCCATGTCCAGCCCGAACACCTCCAGCGACAGCAGGCCCAGGCCGGCGGTGGTGGCCGCGCCCAGCCAGGCCAGCCAGCGCGGCAGCACCCGCTGGCGCCACAGCGCCAGGCTCAGCAAGCCCACGCTGATGGCGGCAAAGAGGAACACCCCCAACACCTCGCCCAGCCGGCCGGCGTAGGCGTTGAAGCCCTCGTAGACGACGGCCAGCACGGCCTGCCCGGAGGCGTCGGCACCGGCCCACTGGCTGGCCAGCACCGGCATCACCGACAGCCACCGCATGATGCCCAGGCAGCGCGCCAGGGTGGACAGCAGCGCGAAGCCCACCGCCAGTTGCAGCAGCGGCGGCAGCGCATCACGCCCGGCCAGCGCGCGGGCGATCAGCAGCACCGCCGGCCAGAACAGGATGGAGTACAGCAGGTACACGCTGTAGCCGGTGGT
>JBBRVT010000055.1:0-14260 GCA_038246615.1 Burkholderiales bacterium | reverse complement strand
CCATGGGCCAGCACCTTGCAGCGCGCCAGCGCCTCGTCGCTGGGCCAGAAGCGGCCTTCTTCGCCCAGGTCGAGCTCGGCACAGGCGCTGGCCTGCGCGCCGTCGTGCACACCCGTGCGGGCGATCTGCAGCCGCAGCGGCAGGCCCTGGACCCGCTGCAGGCCGTCGTCGCCGGTCTCGCGCCTGGCCGGCCAGGTGGCCACCAGGTCGACCAGTGGCGGCACGCCACCGCCGTTCAGCGCCAGCGCCAGGTAGCGGCCGAAGCGCGCCCGGGCCGACGCCAGGTCCCACACCGCGTTGACGTTCAGCCGCAGGCCGCCGGAGAACCGGTCGGGCTGCACCTTGCCCTGCACGATCAGCAGCCCGTCCTCGACAAACAGCGTCTTGTGCGCCTCGATCAGCTCGTCGCTGGCCACCGCCTCGATGGCCTCGCTCTGGTCGTCGAGCTTGAAGATCGCCACCCGGCCGCGCTGGCCGTTGACGAAACGCAGCTCGCTCACGATGCCTGCCAGCAACTGCGGGTCACGGCTGTCGACCAGGTCGGCGATGCGGCGCTTGCAGAAGCGCCGCACCTCGGCCTCGCTCTGCTGGAACAAATGACCCGACAGGAAGAAGCCCACCGCCGTCTTCTCCAGCAGCAGCCGCTCCTGGATGCTCCAGGGCTCGGCTTGGGCCAGCGGCGGCTCCTGGGTGGACGAGCCGTGGTCGCCGTCGTCGAACAAGCCGCCCTGCGAGGCGTTGACCACCTGGTGGTCGGCAAAGTCGAAGCCCAGGCCCACACTCGCCACCAGGCTGGCGCGGTCGGCCTGCAGGCTGTCGAAGGCGCCGGCCTTGATCAGCGCCTCCACCGCACGCTTGTTCACCCGCTTGCGGTCGACCCGGGCGCAGAAGTCGAAGAAGCTGCGGAAGGCGCCGCCGGATTCGCGTGCCTCGACGATGGCCTCCACCGCGCTTTGGCCGGTGCCCTTCACCGCGCCGAGACCGTAGCGCACGGCACCGCGGGCGGTTGCCAGGGTCGGCACCCGCTGCTTGTCCACCGGCTCGAAACGGTGCGTGCCGTGGTTGACGTCGGGCGGCTCGAAGCTGATGCCGAACAGCTTGGCGTCGCTCAGCAGCACCTTCAGCTTGTCGGTGTCGCCCATCTCGATGGTCATGTTCGCGGCATAGAACTCGGCCGTGAAATGCACCTTCAGCCAGGCCGTGTGGTAGGCCAGCAGGCTGTAGGCGGCGGCATGGCTCTTGTTGAAGCCGTAGCCGGCGAACTTCTCCATCAGGTCGAAGACCTCGTCGGCCTTGTCCTGCGGGATGTCCTGCTTGCCGGCGCCCGCGCGGAAGATCGCGCGGTGCGTGGCCATCTCGTCGGCCTTCTTCTTGCCCATGGCGCGGCGCAGCAGGTCGGCGGCGCCCAGGCTGTAGCCGCCCAGGATCTGCGCCGACTGCATCACCTGCTCCTGGTAGACCATGATCCCGTAGGTCTCCGACAGCACCTGCTCCAGCAGCGGGTGCGGGTACTCCACCACCTCTTTGCCGTGCTTGCGCGCCACGAAGCTGGGGATCAGGTCCATCGGGCCCGGGCGGTACAGCGCGTTCAGCGCGATCAGGTCTTCCAGCCGGCTGGGCTTGGCGTCGCGCAGCATGCCCTGCATGCCACGCGATTCAAACTGGAACACGCTCTCGGTCAGGCCGTCGGAGAACAGCTTGTAGACGCGCGGGTCGTCCAGCGGGATGTTGTCGAAGCTGAAGTCCTGCCTGTCCGGGTAGCGCGCGACGATGAAGTCCTTGGCGAGCTCCAGGATGGTCAGCGTGGCCAGGCCGAGAAAGTCGAACTTCACCAGACCGATGGCCTCGACGTCGTCCTTGTCGTACTGGCTGACCGCGCTGTCACTGCCCGGCTGCTGGTAGAGCGGGCAGAAGTCGGTGATCTTGCCCGGGGCGATCAGCACGCCGCCGGCATGCATGCCGATGTTGCGCACGATGCCTTCGACCCGCGTGGCCAGCGCCAGCAGCTCGGCCACCTCTTCCTCGGCGGCCTCGCGCTGCTCCAGCTCGGGCGCCTCCTTGCGGGCATAGATCAGGCCGGGGTCGGGGTGGGCCGGCACCCTGGCCAGCGTCACCGTCTTGCCAGGCGGCGCGGGGATCAACTTGGCCACGCTGTCCACATGGCCGTAGCCCATGCCCAGCACGCGGCCGATGTCACGCAGTGCGGCCTTGGCGGCCATGGTGCCGAAGGTGACGATCTGGCCGACGGCGTCGCGTCCGTACTTGTCCTTGACGTAGTCGATCACCCGGTCGCGGTTGGCCTGGCAGAAGTCGATGTCGAAGTCGGGCATCGACACCCGGTCCGGGTTCAGGAAACGCTCGAACAACAACTTGTACTGCAGCGGGTCCAGGTCGGTGATCTTCAGCGCATAGGCCACCAGGCTGCCGGCGCCCGAGCCCCGGCCCGGGCCCACCGGGCAGCCGTTGTTCTTGGCCCAGTTGATGAAGTCGGCCACGATCAGGAAGTAGCCGGGGAAGCCCATCTTCAGGATGGTGGTGATCTCGAAATCCAGCCGCTCCACATAGCGCGCGCGCTCTGCTTCTCGCTTGGCCGGATCGGGGAACAGCCGCAGCAGGCGCTGCTCCAGGCCGTCGAAGCTGGCCTGGCGGAAGAAGTCGCCGATGGGGATCGGCGTGCCCTGGTTCGGGCCATCGGTCAGCAGCGGGGTGGGGAAGTCGGGCAGGTGGTTCTTGCCCATCACCAAGGTCAGGTTGCAGCGCCGGGCGATGGCCAGGGTGTTGGCCAGCGCGCTCGGCACATCGGCAAACAGCGCAGCCATCTGCGCCTGGGTCTGGAAGGATTGCTCGCGGCTGAAACGCTTCACCCGCTTGGGGTTGGCCAGCGTCTCGCCCTCGGCCACACACACCCGGGCCTCGTGGGCGTCGAAGTCATCGGGCGCCAGAAACTCGATCGGGTGGGTGGCCACCACCGGCAGGCCCAGCGCGGCGGCCAGCGGCACGGCGGCGCGCACATGCGGCTCATGCTGGAGCAGCCCGGCGCGCTGCAGCTCGATGTAGAAGCGGCCCGGAAACAGCGCCGCCAGCCGCTGCGCCAGCGCGCGGGCGCGCTCGGCATCACCGGCCAGCAGCGCCTGGCCCACCGCGCCCAGGTCGGCGCCCGACAGCGCGATCAGCCCGCCGCCCAGCTCGGCCAGCCAGTCCCACTTGATCCAGGCCTGCGCGCGCTGGGCGTTCAGCACCCAGCCGCGTGCCAGCAGTTCACACAGGTTGAGGTAGCCCTGGCGGTTCTGCACCAGCAGCAAGAGCCGCGTGGCCTGCGGCGTGCTGCCGGGGTTGGCTTGGTCCGGCTCCAGGAAAATGTCGGCCCCGATCAGCGGCTTGACGCCCTGGCTGCGGCAGGCGTTGTAGAACTTGACCGCGCCGAACAGGTTGGACAGGTCGGTGATCGCCAGCGCCGGCTGGCTGTCGGCGCGCGCCGCTGCGGCGGCGTCGTCCACCCGCAGGGTGCCGTCGACGACGGAGTATTCGGTGTGGATGCGCAGGTGGACGAAGGACATGTCAGGACCGCCCGGCCGCCCGAAGGGCCTGACATGCCCCCTCGGGGAGCTGCGCCCGCACCAGGCGGGCGCCCGCGCACCCGCGCGCGGCTGGCGAAGGCCTGACGGCCTGCCGGCCGTCAGGCTGCGAACAACGTGCGCATGGGGGCTTCATTGCCGGATTGTAGGGACGGGGGTTTCTACAATCCGGGCTGTGCAGCCGCCCTTCCTGAACATCGCCAGCTACCGCTTCGCGCCACTGGCCGACCTGCCGGCCCTGCGTCAGCGGCTGTGGGAGGAGGCGTTGGCCCAGGGCATCCGCGGCACGGTGCTGCTGGCCGACGAAGGCATCAACCTGTGCCTGGCCGGGCCGGCGCAGGGCATCGCCGACTGGCTGGCCCTGGTGCGCGCCCAGCCCGGCCTGGCCGGCCTGCCCACCAAGGACAGCTGGAGCTTGGTCCAGCCCTTCCAGCGGCTGAAGGTGAAGATCAAGCCCGAGATCATCCGCATGAACCTGCCCGGTGCGGTGCATGGCGTGCAGCCGGCCGCCGGGCGGGCGCCGGCCGTCAGCGCCGCCACGCTGGCGCGCTGGCTGGCCCAGGGCCATTGCGACGCCGGCCGGCCACTGAAGCTGCTCGACACCCGCAACGCCTTCGAGGTGGATGCCGGCGCGTTCGAAGGCGCCATCGACTGGCGGCTGCAGAAGTTCAGTGATTTCCCGGCCGCCCTGGCCGCACACCGCGACGAACTGGCCGGCCACACCGTCGTCAGCTACTGCACCGGCGGCATCCGCTGCGAAAAGGCCGCGCTGGTGATGCAGGGGCTGGGGCTGGACCACGCCATGCAGCTCGACGGCGGCATCCTGAAGTACTTCGACGACACCGGCGGCACGGCGCCCGGCTGGCGCGGCGCCTGCTTCGTGTTCGACGACCGGGTGGCGCTGGCGCCCAGCCTGCAGCCCGCCGGGTCGGAAGCCGGGACCACTGCTGCATGGGCAAGCTGATCCGCATCGCCATCGGCCTGCTGCTGATGTGCAGCGCGCTGGCGATCCCGCTGCTGCGCGCACCCGACCGGGAGGTGGAGACGCTGGTGGCCCGCTGGGCGCAACCACCCTCGGAGTTCATGGACCTGGACGGCCAGCTGGTGCACTACCGCGACGAGGCGCCGCAGGCCGACGCCACGCCGAAGGTGCCACCGATCGTGCTGTTGCACGGCACCTCGGCCAGCCTGCACACCTGGGACGGCTGGGCGCTGGCCCTGCGCAGCCAGCGCCGGGTGATCCGGCTCGACCTGCCCGCCTTTGGCCTGACCGGCCCGTTCACCGGCACCTACGCCGGCCAGACCTACACCGGCGACAACTATGCCCGCTTCGTGTTGGCAGTGCTGGACAAGCTGGGGGTGCAACACTTCGCGGTGGCCGGCAACAGCCTGGGTGGCGAGGTGGCCTGGCGCATCGCCGCCGCGGCACCGCAGCGGGTGGCCGCCCTGGTGCTGGTGGACGCGGCCGGCTACCCGATCCAGAACGCCAGCATCCCGCTGGGCTGGCAGATCGCCCGCCTGCCGGTGCTGGGCCGGCTGGCCGAGCACTTCCTGCCACGGCCGCTCATCGTGCAGGGCCTGACGGCGGCGTATGGTGACCCGGCGAAGATCACCGAGCAGCTGGTCGACCGCTACTTCGAGCTGACGCTGCGCGCCGGCAACCGCGCGGCCCTGGTGGAGCGCGCGCGCACCTGGTCAGGTGCCGAGGGCGTGCAGACGGTGACCGGCGTGACGGCGCCCACGTTGATCCTCTGGGGCGGACGCGACCGCATCATCTTGCCGGCCACCGCGCAGCGCTTTGCCGCCGACATCCCCGGCAGCCGGGTGCAGGTGTTCGACGACCTGGGCCATGTGCCGCAGGAGGAAGACCCGGCGCGCACCGTGGCGGCGGTGCAGGCCTTTCTGCGCTGATCAACCGCCCGGGCGGGCCACCGCAGCGCAGAACGCCGCGATTGCCTGCGCCACCTGCAGCGCCGCGCGCTGGGCGGCGGCCACGCCGCCGGCAGCGTCTTCACTCGGCGCGGGCACGCTGGCATCGAACTCCTGCGCCGCCAGCACCGTGCGGCTGCTGCTGTCGACCAACACCGCGCGCAGCGTCAGCCGCAGCTGGCTGGGCCCGGGCCCGAAGTTCTGCTGCAGGCGCAGCAGCTCGGTGTCGAGCCGCCAGCCGGTGCTGGCCGCAGCCGGCGCCAGCAGCACCACGCGGAAGGCGCCGGTGGCCTCGGCGGCGCGCACCAGCAGCGGCGCCAGCAGGCGCGGCGGCGTGTCTAGCCATTCGCTGGCGGTGTAGTGCTCGATGCGCTGCGGCGTGCGCTGGTAGGCCATCAGCCGGGTGTCCAGCCCGGCGGCGGCGCGCGGCACTGCCACCAGCAGGCTGGGCGCACCGGCCGGCGCCGGTGGCCGCACCGGCGCTGCGGCGCCGTCGTCCAGCCCGTACAGCGCCGGCGCGGCCGGCGGCTTGGGCAGCAGGCTGGCGCTGCAGCCGGCCAGGCCCAGCGTGCCTAGGGTGGCGAACGTGCCGAAGGTGCTGAAGGTGCCCAAAGTGCCCAGGGTGCCCAGCAGCGCCAGTGCGCTGCGGCGGTCGGGTCGGGCGGGCGGGAGTTGTGTCATCGGCGCTGTCCTGGTGGATCCCAGTTGAATGTCATGGCGCGGCAGCTTCACCCGGGCCGGGCGCCCGCAGCGCGCCGCCCACCAGCAGGCTGCCAGGCTGGGTGCGCAGCTGCTCGCTCAATTGCCGCAGCGACGCCACCAGCGGGCCCAGCTCGGCCAGCAGGCGGTCCATGCCGGGCAGGGTGTCGCCGCGCAACTGCTGCACGCCGCCCAGTGCCGCGTCGGCCACCTGGCCGGCCCGGGTGCTGGCCAGGCCGGCGGCCTGGGCCATGCGGTCGACCGACGCGGCAGCGGCCTGCACCTGCTCCAGTGCGGGGCCGATGGGGGCCAGCGCCGGCCCCACCGCCGCCACCGCCGGGCCCAGCTGGGCGCTGGCCAGCGCGGTGTGGCGGGCGGTGGTGGCCAGATCGGTGATGGCACTGGCGAAGGCACCGCGCTGCTCGGCCAGGGTCTGCAGCAGTGCCGACACATCGGCCAGGCTGCGTTTGATGGCCGCCTGGTTGCCGTCATCGAGCAGCGCGTTCAGGCTGGCGGACGTGCGGTCCACGCTGGACAGCACCGTGGTCATCACGTTCTCCAGCCGGGCGCTGAGGCTGGGCTTGGAGCGGATCAGCGGCCGCGGGACTTCGGCCGTGGCCAGCAGGGGTGGCGAGCCGGGGCTGCCGCCGCTCAGCTCCACATAGGCGATGCCGGTCAGGCCCTGTGACTTGAGCACCGCCTCGCTGTCCTGCTTGACCGGCGTACCCTGCTCGATCTGCAGGTCCAGCAGCACCTGGCGCGGGTTGCCGGGGTCGATGGCGATGCGCTGTACCTTGCCCACGTTCACGCCCAGATACTTGACCGGCGCGTCCAGGTTCAGCCCGGCCACCGACTCGGTGAAGATCGACTGGTAAGCGGTGGTGGGCTTGCTGTTGCCCACGCCTGCGGCCAGCCACAGCACGCCGGCCACCAGGGCGGCGCCCAGCAGCAGCACGAAGGCGCCGACGGCGGTCGGGTTCAGCTTGTCTTCCATGTGCTCTCCTGCGGGGTGGGGGCGGCGGGACTGGGGGCGGGTTTGGGGGCCGGGCCGGCGGTCGGGTCGACGGCAGCGTGGCGCTCGGCCTTGTCGAAATACGCCGCCACGATCGGGTGCGGATGCGCGGCCAGCGCAGCCATCGGGCCGACCGCCAGCACCCGGCCCTCACCCAGCACGGCCACCCGGTCGGGCACGCGCCACAGCAGTTCCAGATCATGGCTGATCAGCACGATGGTGGGCCCGAACTGCTGGCGGGTGGACTGGATCAGCGTGCTGATACCGGCGGCGCTGGCCGGGTCCAGCCCCGAAGTGGGCTCGTCCAGGATCAGCAGCTCCGGGTCGAGCGCCAGCGCACGCGCCAGCGCCGCGCGCTTGAGCATGCCGCCGCTCAGCGCGTCGGGCTTCTTCAGCACCACGTCGGGTGGCAGGCCGGTGAGGGCCAGCTTCCAGCCGGCGATGCCGTCGATCAGGGCGTCGTCCAGCCGGCCGGAGCGGCCCGCCAGGCGGCTTTGCTCGCGCAGCGGCAGGCCCACGTTCTCGCGCACCGTCAGCGCGCTGAACAGCCCGCCCTTCTGGAACATCACGCCCCAGCGCTGGCGCAGCGCCTGCCAGCCGTCGGCGTCCAGCGTGGCCAGGTCGGTGCCGAACAGCCGCACCGTGCCGGCAGTGGGCTGCTGCAGGCCGACCATTTCGCGCAGCAGCACCGACTTGCCCGAGCCGCTGCCACCGGCAATCGCCAGGATCTCGCCGCGCCGCACCGTCAGGTCGAGCCCGTCGTGCACCACCTGGCGGCCGAAGCGGGTGACGATGCCCTGCATCTGCACCACGGCATCGGCATCGGCATCGGCATCGGCATCGGCCACAGCGTTTGCGGTCTCTGGCGCGGCCATCAGATGCCCAGCCAGTTGAACAGCACCGAGAACACCGCATCGACCACGATCACCAGGAAGATCGACTGCACCACCGCCAGCGTGGTCTGGCGGCCCACGCTGTCGGCGCTGCCGCGGGTGGCGAAGCCCTGGAAGCAGCCGACCACCGCGATCACCCCGGCGAACACCAGCGACTTGCCCAGCCCCACCAGCAGGCTGTTGCCACGCAGCTCTTGGCCGAAGCGCTCGATGAACTCATTGAAGCCGATGCCGAGCTGGGTGCGCGCCATCACCATGCCGCCGAACACGCCGGTGATGTCGGCCCAGACCGTGAGCAGCGGCAGCGCGATGGCCAGCGCCAGCAGGCGCGGCAGCACCAGCTGCTCCAGCGGCTCGATGCCCAGCGTGCGCATCGCGTCCACCTCCTCGGTGACGACCATGGTGCCGATCTGCGCCGCGTAGGACGAGCCCGAACGGCCGGCGATGATGATGGCTGTCATCAACGGCGCGAACTCGCGCAGCATCGAGTAACCCACCAGCTCCACCACGAAGATGTTGGCGCCGAAGAGGCGCAGCTGGTCGGCGCCCTGGTAGGCCACCACCACGCCCACCAGGAAGGCGGTGAGCCCGACGATGGGAATGGCGTCCAAGCCGCCGATCTGCACATGGTGCAGCACGCTGCGCCCGCGCAGCCGCCGCGGGTGTGCCAGCACGCCGCCAGCGGCCTGGGCCACCTGGCCGACGAAGGCCAGCAGCGCCTGCGCCTGGACCAGCCCGCGCAGCGTGGCCCCGCCTAGGCGCCGCACCGCGCCGGGGCGGGCCGGCGCTGCCGTGGCCTGCACCTCGGCGGCGGCTGCCAGCTGCATCAGCGCCTGCCAGGCCGGCACCCAGCCGCGCAACTCGGCCCGGGCCGCCTGGCCGGCCAGCCACTGGCGCAGCGCCCAGGCGCCGGCGCTGTCGAAGCCGGTCAGGCCGCTGCCGTCCAGCACCAGCGGCGCACCGTCGGCCGGCGGCGGCGGCAAGCGCTGCGCCAGGCCGGCCAGGCCCTGGCGTGTCCAGGCGCCGGCCAGCGCCCAGGCACCAGCGGGCCCGGCCTGCAGGCTGGCGGCGGCGTGCGGGGCGGCGGGAGGGTGCAGGTCGGCAACGGGGGGCTCGGCCATGGCTGGATGCTAGGCCGTTGCGCCGGGGTGTGTCGGTCCGCTGGCGCACCAAACGGCCAACCCGCTGTCGGCCAACCCGCTGTCGGCCAGCCCACCGCCGGCCAACCCACCGCCGGCCAACCCACAGTCGGCCAGCCCACTCGGCCAGCCCACAGTCGGCCACCCGGCAGACGCCAGCGCCGACCTGTGGCACAACGGCGCCAAGACGCCAACCGCCGCACCACCCTGGACCCGACCCCGCCCACGCCCAAGCCACCGACTGCCGCTGCCCGCTGGCAGCGCGCTGCCGTGCGCGCGGTGCTGCCCTTGCTGGCCCTGCCACTGCTGCTGGCGCTGGTGCTGACAGGGGCGCTGGGGGTGTTCGGCGCCAACTGGGCGCGTGGCCCGATCGCCCACTGGGCGCAGCTCCAGACCGGCCGCCCGCTGCAGATCCAGGGCAACCTGCACCTGGGCCTGGGCTGGCCGCTGCTGCGGCTGCAGGCGCAGGGCCTGCGCTTTGCCAACCCCGGCTGGGCGCAGGCGCCGCAGGAGCTGGCCGCCGACCATGCCGACGTGCAGCTGGACCTGCGCGCCCTGCTGCACGGCCGCCTGCTGCTGCCCACGGTGGCCTTGGAGCGGCCGGTGCTGATGCTGGAGACGGCGGCCGACGGCCGCAAGTCGTGGCTGCTCGACCGCAGCCAGCGCGACGAGCGCACCGCCGTGCAGATCGGCCTGCTGACGCTGCAGCAGGGCCGCATCGGCTACGACGACACCGGCCAGCAGACGCACATCCGCCTGACGGTGGCGACCGCGGGCGAGCGCACCGACCTGCCCCGGCCCGGCCCGACCAGCGGCCTGGGCGCGCCCACCGACGTGCTGTTCTCGGCCAGCGGCATGCTGCGTGGCCAGGCGCTGCAGGCCAGTGGCCGGGGTGCGTCGGTGCTGGGCCTGCGCGATGAGACCGTGCCCTACCCGCTGATGCTGGAGGAAAGCATCGGCCCCACCCGGCTGCGCGCCGACGGCCGCATCACGGGCATGGCCCGGCTGGCGGCGGTCGACCTGCAAGTGGCCGTGCGCGGCGGCAGCCTGGCGCAGCTGCAACCGCTGCTGGGCCTGGGCCTGCCGGCCACGCCCGCCTACGCCATCACCGGGCACTTGCTGCGCCAGGGCGACCGCTGGCAGTCCCAGGGATTCAGCGGCCAGCTGGGGCGCAGCGACCTGGCGGGCAACCTGCAGCTGGTGCTGGGTGGCGTGCGGCCGCTGTTGCGCGGCGACATCGCGTCGCGGCTGCTGGACCGAGGCGGGGCTCGGTGGCGCAGCGGTGGCGCCATCAACCTCTGCCCCCGCCCCCGCCCCTGCCCCGCCCGCAGCGCCGGCCAGTCGGGCCAGGGCAGCAGCGGGGGCTTGAACAGGGCGCCCAGCGGCACGCAGCGCAGCGGGCCGCCGGGCTGGTTCAGGCCGCCAGGTCGAACACCAGCACTTCGGCGCCGCTGCCCTTGGCCAGCACCAGCTGCGGCTCGCCGACCAGGCCGATCGCGTCACCAGTCTGCAGTGCATGCCCGTTGGCGGTGATGGACCCGCGCAGCACCTGCACCCAGGTCTTGCGGCCGGCCGGCAGCGCCAGGGTGGCCGTCTCGTCACCGTCGAACAGGCCGGCGCGGATGCTGGCGTCGGCGTTCAGCGTCACCGCGCCGTCCTCGCCGCCGGGGGCGGCCACCAGGCGCAGGCGGCCGCGCTTGTCGTCGGCGCTGAACGCCTTCTGCTCATAGCCGGGCGCCAGGCCGCCGGCTGCAGGCAGCAGCCAGATCTGCAGGAAGTGCGTGGCGCTGCCCTGGGCGTGGTTGAACTCGCTGTGGCGCACGCCGGTGCCGGCGGTCATGCGCTGCACCTCGCCGGGCAGGATGGCCGCCACCTGCCCCATGCTGTCCTGGTGCGCCAGCGCGCCGTCGAGCACATAGCTGACGATCTCCATGTCACGGTGGCCGTGCGTGCCGAAGCCGGTGCCCGGGGCGATGCGGTCCTCGTTGATCACCCGCAGGTTGCCGAAGCCCATGTGCTCGGGGTCGTGGTAGTCGGCAAACGAGAAGGTGTGGAAGCTCTTCAGCCAGCCGTGGTCTGCAAAACCGCGGTCGGCGCTGCGTCGGATCGTCAACATGCTCAGGTCTCCTTGCGGTGTGGCGTCGCCTGCATGTTGGCACCGGCCACGGCGCGGCGGCCCCGGCCGGCCTTGAAGCGGGCATTCAAATAAGATGAAGGAAAGCCGCCCCCATGCCCACCCACAGCCCCCGCCGCAACGCCCTGACGCCCGAGGCCCTGCAGATGATGGACATCATCGCCCGCACTGGCAGCTTTGCTGCGGCTGCGCGCGAGCTGGGCCGGGTGCCGTCGGCCTTGACCTACAGCGTTCGCCAACTGGAAGACGCGCTGGACGTGCTGCTGTTCGACCGCAGCGCGCGCCAGGCCCAGCTCACCGCCGCCGGGCAGGAGCTGCTGGACGAGGGCCGCCGCCTGCTGGTGGAGATGGACGCTGTGGCCAACCGGGTGCGGCGTGTGTCGACCGGCTGGGAGAGCGCGCTGACGGTGGCGGTGGACGACGTGGTCTCGCGCCTGACCGTGTTCGAGCTGGTCGAGGGCTTCTATGCCCAGCGCGGCCCCGACGGCCAGGCGCCCGGCACGCGGCTGCGCCTGCGCAGCGAGGTGCTGGCGGGGCTGTGGGAGGCGCTGGTCAGCGGCCAGGCCGACCTGGCCATCGGCGCGATGATGAATGCGCCGCCGCAGACCGGCATCGAGCTCAAACCACTCGGTGAGGTGCAGTTCGTCTTCGCGATGGCGCCGCACCACCCGCTGGCGCAGGCGCAGGAGCCGCTGTCGGATGCGCTGATCCTGGCGCACCGGGCGGTGGCGGTGGCCGACTCGGCGCAGCGCCTGTCGCCGGTGACGGTGAACCTGCTGCCCGGGCAGGACGTGTTCACCGTGACCAGCATGGGCGCCAAGATCGAGGCGCTGATGCGCTGCCTGGGCGTGGGCTTCGTGCCCGAGCCGCAGGTGCGCGAGGCGCTGCGCCTGGGCCGGCTGGTGGCCCGGCAGGTGCAGCGCACGCGGCAGCCGGCGCTGTTCGGCTATGCCTGGCGCAGCGCTGCCACGCCGCAGCCGCGCAAGGCGCCGCAGGGCCTGGCGCTGCAGTGGTGGCTGCAGCAGCTGGACAGCCCGGCCACCCGCCACGCCCTGCTGGAGCGGCACCTGGGCCTGCCTGCGGATACGGTATGAGGGACGTGCCGTGAACGGCGCGGTATGTGGGGCGCGGTATGTGGGGCGCAGTGTGTGGGGCGCGGCATGAGGGGCACGTTGTGAGCACCATCCCGCCCACCGGGCGGTTTGCACCGTCTCCCACCGGCCCGCTGCACGCCGGCAGCGCGGTGGCCGCGCTGGCCAGCTGGCTGGACGCACGCGCCCAGGGCGGCCGCTGGCTGGTGCGCATCGAGGACGTCGACACGCCACGCTGCCTGCCCGGCATGGGCGAGCACATCCTCGGCCAGCTGGCGGGGCTGGGCCTGCTGCCCGACGCGCCGCCGCTGTGGCAGTCGACCCGCAGTGCCGCCTACCGGGCCGCGCTGAACGACTTGCTGACCCGTGGCCTGGCTTACCCCTGCGGCTGCAGCCGGCGCGAGATCGACGCCGCCTGGCAGGCACTCGGCCGGCCGCATCTGCGCTTCGACGAACGCATCTACCCCGGCACCTGCCGCACCGGCCTGCATGGCAAGGCCGCGCGGGCCACGCGGCTGCGCACCGCACAGAACGCTCAGCAGGACGGCGCGTTGGAAGGCCAGTCGCTGCAGATCGCCTGGACCGACCGCCGTCTGGGCCCGCAGCAGCAGGACCTGGCCCGGGCAGTGGGCGATTTCATCCTGCACCGCGCCGACGGCCTGTGGGCCTACCAGCTGGCGGTGGTGGTGGACGACGCTGCCCAGGGCGTGACCGACGTGGTGCGCGGCGCCGACCTGGCAGACAACACCGCACGCCAGATCCACCTGCAGCGCCTGCTGGGCCTGCCGCAGCCGCGCTATCTGCACACGCCGCTGGTGCTGGGTGCCGACGGCCACAAGCTCAGCAAGCAGAACGGCGCCGCGCCGTTGGACACGCGCCAGCCGCTGGCCACGTTGAAGGCCGCCGCTGCGGTGCTGGGCCTGCCGGCGCTGCCGGCCGCCGACGTGGCGGATTGGCTGGCCGCAGCCACACGCGCCTGGGCAGCCGCCTGGCCGGTGCAGGTGCAGGTGCAGGTGCCGGTGCCGGTGCAGGCGCCGGTGCAGGCGCCGGTTGCGGCGCGCGGCCCGGTGGCATGATGCGGCCCCCTGTTCCCTGTTGAAACGGAATCAACATGACCTCCTCCGACTCCGGCCTGCTGATCGACGACACCGTGCCGGGCACTGGCGCCGAGGCACGCGCCGGCCAGCCGGTCACCGTGCACTACACCGGCTGGCTGCACGACCCCACCGCGCCCGACGGCCGCGGCAAGAAGTTCGACAGCAGCAAGGACCGCGGTGACCCGTTCGAGTTCGAACTGGGCGCCGGCCGGGTGATCCGCGGCTGGGACGAGGGCGTGCAGGGCATGAAGGCGGGCGGCACCCGGGTGCTGACCATCCCGCCCGAACTGGGCTACGGCGCGCGCGGTGCCGGCGGCGCGATCCCGCCGAACGCCACCCTGGTGTTCGAGGTGGAACTGCTGGCCGAGCCCGAGCGCGTGCCGCTGCAGTCTGACGACGTGGTGGAAGGCAGCGGCGCCGAAGCCGTGGCCGGCCAGCGCGTCAGCGTGCACTACACCGGCTGGCTGCACGACCCGGCCAAGCCCGACGGCCGCGGCAAGAAGTTCGACAGCAGCAAGGACCGCGGCCAGCCCTTCCGCTTCCAGCTGGGCGGCGGCGAGGTGATCCGCGGTTGGGACGATGGCGTGCAGGGCATGAAGGTGGGCGGCACCCGCGTGCTGCTGATTCCGCCCGAACTCGGCTACGGCCCGCGCGGCGCGGGCGGCGTGATCCCGCCGAATGCGACGCTGGT
>JBBRVT010000054.1:0-14284 GCA_038246615.1 Burkholderiales bacterium | reverse complement strand
GGTCGAGTGTGCTGATGCTGGCACCGGTGCCCGCATCACCGGCCGCACCAGCCACAGCAGCCACAGCAGCCACAGCAGCCATCGCGCCGCCGGCGCCCAGCAGCCCGTCCCCGGCAGCATCGGCATCGGCCGTATCGACGCCGACAGCACCGCTGCCGCCCCTGGCCTGCAGCGCCACCACGCCGCCTTCGGCAAAGCCGCCGCCGATCACATGGGCGGCGTACTGGCTGCGGATGGCGGCGGCTGGCGGCAGCGCATCACGCGGCGCGAACGGGTCGCTCTCGATGTGGTAAGGGTAGTCGGTCGCCTTCACCCAGGGCAGGCTGTCCAGCGGCAGGCGGTAGCCCATCGGCGAATCACCCGGGTGCAGGTACATGCGCTTGTCGCGGAAGAACCACGGCCCGGTCTGCCAGCGGCTGCCGGCCAGCGCCGGCACGCCGTCCAGGCCGTCGCTGCGCTTGAGCGGCAGCGCATAGCCCACGGTGGACTCCAGGCCCTGCTCGAAGATGCGGCGCAGGCGGATGCGCTCCACCTCGTCGTCGAGCTTGGAATCGAACGGGTCGACATTGACCGGCAACCGGCGTTCGCGCCACAGGTGGTACCAGGTGTCCTCGTAGCCGGGCTGCACATGCGCGTCGGTCACGCCCAGGCGGGCGCACAGCGCCGACATGAAGGCCTGGGCATCGGCTGCACCGTAGTGCGTGGGCTGGCGCTCGTCGGTGAACAGCGCCGGGTCATGCCAGCAGGGCTGGCCGTCGGCGCGCCAGCAGATGCTCAGCGCCCAGCGCGGCAACTGCTCGCCCGGGTACCACTTGCCCTGGCCGAAGTGCAGGAACCCGCCGGTGCCATAGTGCGCCCGCAGCCGGTTGACCAGGTCGGTGGCGAACATCCGCTTGGTCGGCCCCAGGGCGTCGGTGTTCCACTCGGCGCCGTCGCGGTCGCCGACGCTGACGAAGGTCGGCTCGCCGCCCATGGTCAGGCGCACGTCGCCGTCGTCCAGCCGCGCATCCACCTGCTGGCCCAGCGCCAGCACCTTGGCCCACTGGTCCTCGGTATAGGGCTTGGTGACACGCGGCGACTCCCAGATGCGGGTGATCTGCATGTGGTGGGAGAACTCGACCTCGCACTCGTCGATGGCGCCGGAAATCGGCGCGGCGCTGCCCGGCGTGGGCGTGCAGGCCACCGGGATGTGGCCTTCGCCGGCCATCAGGCCGGAGGTCGGGTCCAGCCCGATCCAGCCGGCGCCGGGCAGGAACACCTCGCACCAGGCGTGCAGGTCGGTGAAGTCGACCTCGGTGCCGCTGGGGCCGTCGAGTGCCTTGACGTCGCTCTTCAGCTGGATGAGGTAACCGGAGACGAAGCGCGCCGCCAGGCCCATGTGGCGCAGGGCGTTCACCAACAGCCAGCCGGTGTCGCGGCAGCTGCCGCTGGCCAGGGTCAGCGTCTGCTCGGGCGTCTGCACGCCGGGCTCCATGCGGATGAGGTAGCGGATGTCCTTCTGCAGCTTCTGGTTGATGTCGACCAGGAAGTCGATGGTGCGGCGCTTGCTGATGTCCAACGTCTCCAGGAAGGCGGCGAAGGCCGGTGTGGCCGCCTCGGTCACCAGGTAGGGCTGCAATTCCAGCTTGGTGGCCTCGTCGTACCGGAACGGGTAGTGCTCGCCCTCGGGCTCCAGGAAGAAGTCGAACGGGTTGTAGACCGACATCTCGGTCACCAGGTCGACGGTGACCTTGAATTCAGTGGCCGGCTCTGGGAACACCAGCCGCGCCAGGTAATTGGCGAAGGCGTCTTGCTGCCAATTGATGAAATGGCCCTTGGGCTCCACCGTCAGGCTGTAGCTGAGGATGGAGCTGCGGCAATGCGGTGCCGGGCGCAGCCGCACGATGTGCGGCGCCATGGCGACGGGCCGGTCGAACTTGTAGTGGGTGACGTGGTTCAGGGCGACGTGGATCGACACGGTGTGCTTTCAAAGGCTGGCAATGCTGCGGCGCAGCGTTGTGGCTGCGGCAGGGGATGGATCAAGCAGGCACCAGGAAGTCGCGGCTGATGCCGGCGCCGATGTCGTTGACGCGGTCGAGAAACTGGGTGAGGAAGGCGTGCAGGCCGGTGGCCAGGATCTCGTCGATGCGGCCGAACTGCAGGTCACTGCGCAGGCGGCCGGCGCGGCGGCGGGTTTCGCCGCTCTGCTCGTTGGCCACCAGGTCGAGGTTGGCCACCACCTCGTTCATGCAGGCCGCCAGCGAGCGCGGCATGTCGGGCCGCAGGATCAGCAGCTGCGCCACCTTGTCGGGGCGGATCACGTTGCGGTAGACCTTGCGGTAGATCTCGAAGCCGGACACCGACCGGAGGATGGCGCTCCAGTGGTAGAAATCGACCTCGGGCGCGCTGTCGTCGGCCCAGGTGCCGAAGTAGTCGCCGGCCAGGGCATGGAACTTCACATCCAGCAGCCGGGCAGTGTTGTCGGCCCGCTCCAGAAAGGTGCCGATGCGGATGAAGTGCAGCGATTCATCCTGCAGCATGGTGCCCACGCTGACGCCCCGGCTCAGGTGCGAGCGGAACTTCACCCATTCGAACAAGGCCGCCGGGTCGCGCTCGAACTCATCGCCGTCGAGCAGGCGGGTGAACTCCAGCCAGGTCTGGTTGGTGGTCTCGAACAGCTCGGTGGTGAGGGTGCCGCGCACAGCACGGGCGTTCTCGCGCGCGGCATGCAGGCACGACACGATGGACGACGGGTTGTCGGCATCGCGCACCATGAACTGCATCACGTTGTCGGCCGTCACCGCATCGTGCTGCTTGCCAAAGGCCGCCGTCAGCTCGGAGATGCCCAGCACGCCGGCCCAGCCCTCGACGGCGCGGTCGGCCGACTGCGGCAGCAGCGAGGTCTGGTAGTTGACGTCGAGCATGCGGGCGGTGTTTTCTGCCCGCTCCATGTAGCGTGACATCCAGAAAAGGTGGTCGGCGGTTCTAGACAACATGCTTCGATTCCATCAGGCAGAAAACACGGCACGCGCTGCCGCGCGCCGCGGTGCTTTGGCTGCGCCACAAGCGCTTCGCGCTTGAACTGCCCGCTCCATGTAGCGTGACATCCAGAAAAGGTGGTCGGCGGTTCTAGGCAACATCTTTTTTATGCTCCTTGCCCGGTCAGGCTTCCAGCACCCAGGTGTCCTTGGTACCGCCGCCCTGCGACGAATTGACCACCAGCGAGCCTTCCTTCAGTGCCACGCGGGTCAGGCCGCCGGGCACCATCTGCACGCTCTTGCCGGTCAGCACGAAGGGCCGCAGGTCGATGTGGCGCGGCGCGATGCCGGCATCCACGAAGGTGGGCGTGGTGCTCAGCGCCAGCGTGGGCTGGGCGATGTAGTTGCTGGGCCGGGCCAGCAGCACGGCGCGGAATTCCGCGATCTCGGCCTTGGTGCTGGCCGGGCCCACCAGCATGCCGTAGCCGCCGGCGCCGTGCACCTCCTTGACCACCAGTTCGTCCAGGTGGTCGAGCACGTACTGCAGATCGTCGGCCTCACGGCACCGGAAGGTCGGCACGTTCTCCAGGATCGGCTTCTCGCCGAGGTAGAACTCGATCATCTTCGGCACGAAGGGGTAGATGCTCTTGTCGTCGGCCACACCGGTGCCGATGGCGTTGCACAGGCTGATGTTGCCCTTGCGGTAGACATCGAGCAGGCCGGCGCAGCCCAGCGTGCTGTCGGGCCGGAAGGCCTTGGGGTCGAGAAAGTCGTCGTCCACCCGGCGGTAGACCACGTCGACCCGGCGCGGGCCCTGGGTGGTGCGCATGTAGACGAAGTGGTCCTTGACGAACAGGTCTTGCCCCTCGACCAGTTCCACGCCCATCTGCTGGGCCAGGAAGGCATGCTCGAAGTAGGCGCTGTTGTACATGCCGGGGGTCAGCACCACCACGGTCGGGTCGTTGACGCCGGCCGGCGCCACGTCGCGCAGGGTTTCCAGCAGCAGGTCGGGGTAGTGCGCCACCGGCGCCACCCGGTGCTGGGCGAACAGTTCGGGGAACAGCCGCATCATCATCTTGCGGTTCTCGAGCATGTAGCTCACGCCGCTGGGCACCCGCAGGTTGTCTTCCAGCACGTAGTAGGTGCCGCTGCCGTCGGGCTGGGCGGCACGCACGATGTCGATGCCGGCGTTGTGCGAGTAGATCTGGCCCGGCAGGTCGACGCCCATCATCTCGGGGCGGAACTGCGCGTTCTTCAGCACCTGTTCGGTGGGCACGATGCCGGCCTTCAGGATCTCCTGGTCGTGGTAGACGTCGTGCAGAAAGCGGTTGAGCGCAGCCACACGCTGGGTCAGGCCCTTCTCCATGCGCGCCCATTCGTCGCTGGGGATGATGCGGGGGATCACGTCGAACGGGATGAGCCGCTCGGTGCCGGCGCCGTCTTCGTCCTTGGCGCCGTAGACGGCGAAGGTGATGCCGACGCGGCGGAAGATCATCTCCGCCTCGTCGCGCCGGGCCGCCATCAGTTCACGCGGTTGTTGCTGCAGCCAGCGGTCGAAGCCACTGTAGTGCGGCCGCACCGCGCCGGCACCGGCCTGCATTTCGTCGAAGGAAGGTTTCATGGGGGAGGGGCTCCAGGCCCGGACGAGTTAGCAACATTCGCACCACCCACGGGCGCGGCGGCATGCCAGTAACGCCGGCGCACATCACGGGTGCAGGCGGCTGCACCATCGTGCCACAGCCAGGCACCACATCCGTCCGTGCGCACCACATCGATGCCGCGCTCGGCATAGCGGGCCAGCACATCGGGGGCCGGGTGGCCGAAACGGCTGCGGTAGCCGGCCTGCACCACCGCCACCCGGGGCTGCACCGCGTCCAGAAATGCGGCGGTCGACGAGGTGCGGCTGCCGTGGTGCGGCACCACCAGCAGCGTGCTGGCCAGCGCTATTTCGCTGCGCCGCAGCAGTGCGGCCTCCTGCGGGGCCTCGATGTCACCGGTGATCAGCAGGCTGCGGCCCAGCGCGTCCTGCACCCGCAGCACACAGGAGACCGCGTTCGGCTTGGTGGCCCAGGCCACGTCGTCGGGTGTGGGGTGCAGCACGCTGAACTGCACGCCGTCCCAGGCCCAGGCCTGCCCGGCGCGGCAGGGCGTGTGCGGCAGGCCACTTGCCGACGCGCGCGCCAGCAACGGGTGCGCCGGCTCCAGCGAACTGCTGAGCGCGGCCACCGGGTGCGCCGCCATCAGGCTGGCCGCGCCGCCGACATGGTCGATGTCGCGGTGGCTCAGCATCAGCAGGTCGATGCGCGCCTCCCCACGCGCGCGCAGCAGCGGCAGCAGCACCCGCTGGCCGGCGTCGCTCTCCCGCGAATATTGCGGGCCGGCGTCGTAGACCAGCAGGTGCTGGCGCGTGCGCACCAGCAGGGCAGTGCCCTGCCCCACATCGGCCGCCAGCACCTCGAAGCGGCCAGGCGCCGGCCGCGCCACCGGCGGCCACAGCAGCGGCAGCACCAATGGCAGCGCCAGCCAGCGCAGTGCCCAGGGCGCGGGCAGCACTGCCAGCGCAGCCCCCAGCGCTGCCGCCACCACCAACCACACTGGCGCGGCCGGCACCTGCCACTGCGCCAGCGGCACCTGGGCCAGCCAGCCCAGGCCCCACACCATCGCCTGCACCCCCCAGGCCGCCAGCGCCCACAGCCCCGGCACCAGCATGCCCAGCAGGGCCAGCGGCGTGATCAGCAGCGTGACCAGCGGGATCGCCACCAGGTTGGCCAGCACGCCGACCAGGCTGAATTGCTGGAAGAACACCAGCGACAGCGGCGCCAGCCCCAGCGTGGCCACCGCCTGGGCACGCAGGTGGCTGGCCACCAGGCCGCGTGCGCCCGGGGCGGCGCGCGGCGCGCCGGCGGCCGGGTCGCTGGCCATCAGCAGCCCCACGGCGGCGAACGACAGCCAGAAGCCCGGCTGCAGCAGCGCCCAGGGGTCGGTGGCTGTCACCACCACCGCAGCGGCCAGCAGCACCAGCGCCCAGGGCCAGCGCCAGCCTGCGCTGCGCAGAGCCACGGCCACCGCCAGCATCAGCACGGTGCGCTGGGCCGGCACGCCCCAGCCGGCCAGCAGCGCATAGGCGGTGGCCGCCAGCAGCCCCAGCCAGCGCGCGGCGGTGGGCGCCGGCATGGCCGCCATCAGCCGCGGGCTGCGGCGCCAGGCCCAGCCCGCCAGGGCGGCGGTCAGCCAGGCGAACATGGTCACATGCACGCCGCTGATGCTGACCAGGTGGGCGATGCCGGTGGTGCGGAACAGCTCCCAGTCGTCACGCTCGATGGCCGCCTGGTCGCCGACCATCAGCGCGGCCAGCACGCCGGCGCTGCGGGGGTCGGCCACCTGGCTTTGCAGGCGGTCGCGCAGCGTCTGGCGCAGCCGGTCGACCGGATGGCCGGCGCGCTCGTCCAGCAGCTCTGCCGGTGTCCAGCCGCGCACCACCCGCACATAGCCCACTGCGCCGACGCCCTGTTCGAACCACAGCAGCTCCACGTCGAAGCCATGCGGGTTGAGCCCGCCCTGCGGCCGCTTCAGCCGCAGCGGCAGGCGCCAGCGCTGGCCGGCGCGCAGCTCGGTGCGCGGGTCGTCGAGCCAGGCTTCGTCGTTGTACCGGATGTACCAGCCCAGGCTCAGGCGCGGCGGCAGCACCACCGGCTGGCCGCGCCGGGTGGCGGACTCCACCTCGAACAGAAAGCGCGTGCCGGCCGCCCCGGTCTGCGGCAGGCTGGCCACCACGCCGGTGACCAGCAGGTCCTGGCCCTCCAGCGCCGGCGGCAGGCGCTCGGCCAGCCGAGCGTCGGCGCGCCAGCCGGTGCTGCCCAGCGCCAGTGCCGCCAGCGCGATGGGCCAGAGCCCCACCTGCCAGCGCCAGCTGCGCACCTGCCAGGCGGCCACGGCCAAAACCACGCCGGCCGCCACGGCGCCCTGGTAGGCCGGCAGCGGCCACAGCGCCGGCTGCCGCAGTTGCACCAGCAGGCCCAGCAGCCAGCCCAGGCTGGCAGCCACGGCCAGCCAGCCGGTGCCACGCAGGCCGGTGGGCCGGCTGGGCCCGGCCTGCCCTGGCGCCCAGGGCCGCCCCGCATCGCTGCTGACTGCCATGGGCCCAGTGTAGGATCGGCGCCCCGCTCCGGGCCGCAGTCGCCAACCCCTTGCCGACCCCGCCGCCCGGCCACTGGCCCCAACCTGCAGCCACACCATGTCCGTCTACGACAAGCTCACTGAACTGGGCATCAGCCTGCCCCCGGTGGCCACGCCGGCCGCCGCCTACGTGCCCTTCGTGCGCACCGGCAACCTGGTGTTCCTGTGCGGCCACATCGCCAGGCGCGACGGCAAGCCCTGGGTGGGCCAGCTCGGCACCAACCTGGCCACCGAGGAAGGCAAGGCCGCCGCACGCGCCATCGCCATCGACCTGCTGGGCACGCTGCACGCCGCCGTGGGCGACCTGAACAAGGTGACGCGCATCGTCAAGCTGCTCGGCCTGGTGAACAGCGCGCCCACCTTCACCGAGCACCACCTGGTGGTCAACGGCGCGTCCGAGCTGATCGGCCAGGTGTTCGGCGCCGCCGGTGCCCATGCCCGCAGCGCCTTCGGCGTGGCGCAGATCCCGATGGGCGCCTGCGTCGAGATCGAGCTGATCGCCGAGCTGGGGTGAGCGCCCGCCATCGGCTGCCGCCGCGCGCGCTGCTGACCGGCCTGGCCGTGCTGCCGCTGCTGGCGGTGGGCGCCGCGCTGTACACCCAGTACCGCATGGACATGATGCCCTGCGCCTGGTGCGTGCTGCAGCGGCTGTGCTTCCTGGCCGTGGCCGCTGCAGCGCTGCTGGGCCTGCTGCTGCCTGGCGCGGCGGGGCGCCGTGCCGCCGCCGGCCTGGCGCTGCTGGGCGCGTTGTGCGGCATCACCGCAGCGCTGTGGCAGCACTTCATGGCGAGTACAGCGGCCTCGTGCAACTTGTCGCTGGCCGACCGGCTGATGGGCGCCACCGGCCTGGACAGCCGCTTCCCCGAGCTGTTTGCGGCCTATGCGTCCTGTGCCGACGCCAAGGTCAACCTGCTGGGTGTGCCCTACGAGTTCTGGAGCCTGGCGCTGTTCGTGCTGCTGGCACTGGCGGCCGGGCGGGTGGTGCTGCGGCCCGACTGAGAGCCTGAGAGTCTTTCGTTCACGCCCGCTCATCACGCCAACGTGCCCCCGCTCGTCGTTGCAAATGCTCGCCATAGCCCGGGCTATGGCTGCGCTTTGCGCCTAGATCGGGTGCCCTTTGACGCGCTGCTCGGGCACGCCCGAAAAACTCTCAGGCTCTGAGCCGGGCTGCTGTGGCGGCAGGCAGCGCTCGGCTGTTCCCGGCATGCCGCGTCAGCGCTCGCCGACGGTGATGCGGTGCAGCAACCGCCGGTGGCCGTCGTAGCCGCCGGTGGCCGCATGCACCAGGCAGCGGTTGTCCCACAGCAGCACTGTGCCCTGCTGCCAGACATGGCGGTAGATGAACTCCGGCCTGGCCTGGTGGGCGAACAGCTCGGCCAGCAGCGGCTGGGCCTGGCTGTCGGGCATGCCGTCGATGCCGATGGTGTAGCCGGGGCTGACGAACAGCGCAGTGCGCCCCGTCTCCGGGTGCACCCTGGCAATCGGCTGCAGCTGCGTGGCCAGGGCTGAATCGTCGAAGCGGATGGCCATCGACCGGCCCTTGTCACCCTCGCCGTAGCGGCCACTCTTGGCATAGCCGCGGCGCGCCGAGTGCACGCCCTGCTTGTCGCGCAGCAGCGCCTGCATCGCCGGTGGCAGCGCGTCCCAGGCAGCGTACTGGTTGGCGAACAGCGTGTCGCCGCCCACCGGCGGGATGATGTCGCCATACAGCAGCGTGGCCGCCGGCGGGCTGGCCAGGAAGCTCCAGTCGGAGTGAAAGTTGTCGGCAAACAGCGTGCTGGTCTCGTCGGCCTCGCGCTTGACCTGGGCCACGTGCGGGTGGCCGGGCACCGATTCGAAGTACGGGTCCTGGCCGTAGGGGCCGATGGTCAGCGCAAAGCGCTCCAGGTCGTCCAGCGCCAGCGTCTGGTCGGTGATGGCCAGCACCTGGTGCTGCAGCCAGGCCGCACGCAGCGCCTGCTGGCAGGCTGCGCTCAGCGGCTGTGCCAGGTCGATACCGCGCACCACCGCGCCGCAGGGCGCAGGTTGCGCCGTCACTGTCATGTCCATGCTTGTCTCCTGGGTGGCGCCTGAAACCGGGCGCTGTGGGACATGCTAGCCAGCCAGGCGCGGGCCGGGCTGATAGTCTTCCCGCATTCCGTTTCCAAACACCAACCCCGAGAGACCTGCCATGCTGATCGTCCACCACCTCAATGACTCCCGCTCGCAACGCGTGCTGTGGCTGCTGGAAGAACTGGGCGTCCCATACGAGATCCGCCACCACGCGCGCAACGCCACCACACGGCTGGCGCCGCCCGAGCTGCAGGCGGTGCACCCGCTCGGCAAGAGCCCGGTGGTCGAGGAAGACGGCCTGACGGTGATCGAGAGCGGCGCCATCGTCGACTACATCCTGCGCCACCACGGCGGCGGGCGGCTGCAACCGGCCGCCGGGACGCGTGATTTCGAGCTGTACAACCAGTGGATGCACTATGCCGAAGGCTCGGCCATGCTGCCGCTGATGCTGCGCCTGTACACCGGCCGTCTGGGCGACGCTGCCCTGCCGCTGAAGCCACGCATCGACAGCGAGCTGGCCAACCACCTGGGCTATGTGAACCAGTCGCTGGAAGGGCGTGAGTTCCTGGTCGGCGACAGTTTGACCGGCGCCGACATCCAGATGAGCTTCGTCGGCGAGGCCGCCCGCGACCTGCGGGCGCAGTACCCGGCGATGGATGCCTGGGTGCGCCGCCTGCAAGCCCGGCCGGCTTACCGCCGCGCGCTGGAGCGTGGCGGGCCTTACGCGCTGGCCAGCTGACGCCGTGTCAGCCGGGGCCGTGTCAGCCGCAGCCGCTGCAGCGCGCCGGCCAGGCCGCCGGCGCTGGCGCTGAACACCAGGCCGATCTGCGCCACGCTGGCCGAGCCGGTCATCGCCAGCACCCGCAGCGGCAGCACGATGCCCGAGGTGCTGCCGCCCAGCGTGCTGGCCACCTGGCCACCCGGCAGCTCGGCAGCAGCCCGTGCCCGTGCTGCCGCCACAGCGGCGGCAAGGCGGCGGCCGTCATGCCAGGCGCAGCACCTTCTGCAGGCCGTCGACCAGCCTGCCCTTGCGGGCGCGCTTGCCCTGGTGCGCGGCCAGCACGGCGTTCTTCAGCGTCTCTTCCTTCGGCTTGCCGCCACGGCCGCTGCCCTGCACGGTGATGGCATCGGCGAACGGCGCCACCGACAGCAGCGGCGTCTTGGCATCCACGTCCATCAGCGTCAGGCCCTTGCCGCCACCGGGCTGCAGCTTCAGCTCATCGAGCGCAAACACCAGCAGCCGGCCGTCGGCGGCCAGGCAGGCCACCTGGTGGTGTGCGGGCTGCACCACCCGCGGCGGCAGCAGCGCCTGGCCGTCGTCGAGCGTGAGGAAGGCCTTGCCACCCTTGTTGCGGCCATGCATGTCGCCGGTCTTGGCCATCAGCCCGAAGCCGGCGCTGCTGGCCAGCAGCAGGGTGACATCGGCCGGCCCGGCGAAGTAATGCGCCGGCTGGGTGCCGGGCTCCAGGTCGATCAGGCTGGTGACCGGCACGCCGTCGCCACGCCCGCCCGGCAGGCTGCTGACGGCCACCGAGTACACCCGACCGCTGCCCTTGGCGGCGGTGCCGAAGACCAGCAGCGTCTCCACGCTGCGGCAGGCGAAGGTGGCCAGCAAGGCATCCCCGGCCTTGAACTGCAGCGCCGCAGCGTCCACCTCATGGCCCTTGAGCGCCCGCACCCAGCCCTTGGCCGACACCACCACCGTGACCGGCTCGTCGACCACCTTGATCTCGACCACGGCGCGCTTCTCGGCCTGGATCAGCGTGCGGCGCGCGTCGCCATGGGTCTTGGTGTCGGCCTCGATCTCCTTGATCAGCAGGCGGCGCAGCGCCGCCGGGCTGCCCAGGATTTCTTCCAGCCGGCCCTGCTCTTCACGCAGGGTCTTCAGCTCCTGCTCGATCCGAAAAGCCTCCAGCCGCGCCAGCTGGCGCAGGCGGATGTCGAGGATGTCTTCGGCCTGGCGGTCGCTCAAGCCGAAGCGGGCGATCAGCGCCGGCTTGGGCTCGTCGCTCTCGCGGATGATGCGGATCACCTCGTCGATGTTCAGCAGCACCAGCTGCCGGCCTTCCAGCACGTGGATGCGCGCCAGCACGCGGTCGAGCCGGTGCTGGCTGCGGCGCGCCACCGTCACCTGGCGGAAGTCGATCCACTCGCTGAACATCTGGCGCAGGCTCTTCTGCGTCGGCCGGCCGTCGCGGCCCACCATGGTCAGGTTGATCGGCGCGCTGGTCTCCAGGCTGGTGTGGGCCAGCAGCTGGGTGATGAGTTCGTCCTGCGCCACGCTGCGGCTCTTGGGCTCGAAGACCAGGCGCACCGCGTCCTTCTTGCCTGATTCATCGCGCACCGCGTCCAGCACCGCCAGGATGCTGGCCTTCAGCTGCACCTGGTCGGCGCTCAGCGCCTTCTTGCCGGTCTTCACTTTGGGGTTGGTGAGCTCCTCGATCTCTTCGAGCACACGCTGAGAGCTGACACCCGGTGGCAGTTCGGTCACCACCAGGTTCCATTGCCCACGCGCCAGGTCTTCGATCTTCCAGCGCGCGCGCACCTTCAGGCTGCCGCGGCCGGTCGCGTAGGCATCCCGGATGTCGCTGGCGCTGCTGATGATCTGGCCGCCGCCGGGGTAGTCGGGGCCGGGCACCAGCGCGTACAGCGTGTCGTCGCCGAGCTGCGCGTCCTTGATCAGCGCGATGGCGGCGGCCGACACCTCGCGCAGGTTGTGGCTGGGGATCTCGGTGGCCAGGCCCACGGCGATGCCGGAAGCACCGTTGAGCAGCGCAAACGGCAGGCGGGCGGGCAGTTGCCGCGGCTCCTCGGTGCTGCCGTCGTAATTGGGGATGAAGTCGACCGTGCCTTCGTCGATCTCGTCCATCAGCAGCCGGGCGATGGGCGAGAGCCGCGCCTCGGTGTAGCGCATCGCCGCCGCGCCGTCGCCGTCCCGGCTGCCGAAATTGCCCTGGCCGTCGATCAGCGGGTAGCGCAGCGCAAAGTCTTGCGCCATGCGCACCAGGGCGTCGTAGGCGGCCTGGTCGCCGTGCGGGTGGAAGCGGCCCAGCACGTCGCCCACCACGCGGGCGCTCTTCACCGGTTTCGGTGTGCCCGCCGCGCCCGGCCCGGTGTGGCCCAGGCCCATGCGCTGCATGCTGTAGAGGATGCGCCGCTGCACCGGCTTGGCGCCGTCGCACACATCGGGCAGCGCCCGGCCCTTGACCACGCTGAGCGCGTACTCCAGGTAGGCGCGCTCGGCATAGTGGGCCAGGGTGATCGCGTCGGGGTTCTCGGGCGGCGGGGGTGGCTCGGGGAGCAGGGACAGTTGGTCGGGCATGGAAGCAATGGGATGGGTGCCGGCAGCGCTGGATCAGACGAGGATCACCAGGTCCGAGTACGGCGCAAGCGCTGCGTCGTGGGTCAGCAGGTGCAATGGCTCAGACAAAGCCTGCGCCACCAACATGCGGTCAAAAGGGTCGCCATGCAGCACGGGCAGCATGCGCAACCGGCGCGCGTGGGCCCGACTGATGGCCAGTGGCTCGATGGCATTGCCGGACAGGTGTGCATCCAGCGCATCCACGTCCAGCTTGAGCTTGCCCAGGCTGCGCTTGATCGCCAGCTCCCACAGCGACACGGTGCTGACATGCAGACTGTCGGCATCCGAGAGCAGACTCCGGGCGCGGGCGCTGAGCTGCGTGTCATCGAGCATCACCCACAACAGGATGTGGGTGTCCAGCAGCAACCTCATGCTGCCGGCTCAGCGGGGCTGCGGCCCTCGAACAGCGCCATCAAGTCGTCGGGCAAGGGGTCGTCGAAGTCGGCCGGCACCTCGAATTGACCCTTCATCAGTCCGAAGACGACTTTCTTCTTCGGCGCCGCATCCAGCGCCACCAGCTTGGCCAGCGGCGTGCCGTTCTTGGCGATCACCACCGTCTCGCCCAGGCGCGCCTGCTCCACCAGCTCTGACAAACGGGTCTTGGCTTCGTAGATGTTGACTTGCATGGAGGGCTCCTTGACCAAACTTGGTCAAGGCATTTTAGCCCCATGGACCAGCCGCTTGGCGCCCTCCGGCCCCGGGCACCCATCGGGTGCCCTCGCCCGGCAAAAGCCCGGTTCGCTTCAACTGGTGCGGTCAGAGGCGGCGGGCCGCCTGCGCGGCGGCGCTCCAGTCGGCGCTGCCGTGCTGCATCAGCGCCAGCACGGCCGCCTGGCGGTGCGCCGGGATGTCGTGCGCGACGATCGCCCAGTTGCCGCTGGCGAGTTGCCGGCGCACGTGGCGGTCGAAGTGGTTCGACGGCAGCATGCGGCCGCTGCCGGCCACTGCCAGCGCAACGCAGACCCCGGCGCCGAACAGGGCAGCGAGCACCCACCAGGAAAGCGACCCGGCGCCCGGGATCGGCTCGGCAAGCAGGTGCCCCAGCGTCCACCAGAACGCCCACAGGACGAGACCGAACAGGCCGGCGAAGCAGGCTGTCAGACCGAGCGTGACGGCGGTGGAGCCGGCATCGAAAGGCCAGCGGCCGAGCCAGCGCCGCGATTGCCAACGCAGTTTCAGCGAGCCGGCATCGGCCGGGCGCCAAAATGTCGACTGCATCTGCGCCAGCCCGTGTGCAGCGCGCAAGTGGCTCAGCGCGCTGCGCGCCTGATCCTCGCTGCGGTAGTAGGACGCAATGCATTGCAGCGGCCGATGCCCCGCCGCCCGCAGCGAGGCGATCCGTGGCAACACAGTTGAATTGATTCTGGTCATGGAAACCGAGCTTGGTCGCTGCGGCGGCGAAGGTCTGTCTGCTGCCGCACCGCTGGGAGACGCAACCGCAGGCCAGCAGGCGCGGCATGGCCACGTCAAGCGGTTGGGGGGCTGTGCAGCCACAACACCCGCCCGGGCCTGGCAACAGCGCCGCTGCGGGCGCAGCCCACGCGCTCAACGGCGCAAGGCGATGAGCTGGAACACCGCGCCCAGCAGCAGTTTGCGCACTTCCAGCACGTCGCAGCGTTCGGCCAGCAGGCTCCACGGACGGTGCAGGCCGGCCAGCGACGACACCGAACGCCAGGCCGCGCCCCAGACGAAGAGGTTGACGGGCAGCGCCCAGCCTGGCGCCCACTGCAGGCCGGTG
>JBBRVT010000053.1:0-14482 GCA_038246615.1 Burkholderiales bacterium | reverse complement strand
GGCGTGAAGGTGCGCTACCTGCACAGCGACGTCGACACCGTCGAACGGGTGGAGATCTTGCGCGACCTGCGCCTGGGCTTGTTCGACGTGCTGGTGGGCATCAACCTGCTGCGCGAGGGCCTGGACATCCCCGAGGTGAGCCTGGTGGCGATTCTGGATGCCGACAAGGAAGGCTTTCTGCGCGCCGAGCGCAGCCTGATCCAGACCATCGGCCGGGCGGCGCGCAACCTCAACGGCCGCGCCATCCTGTATGCCGACAAGATGACCGAGTCGATGAAGAAGGCCATCGGCGAGACCGAACGCCGGCGCGAGAAGCAGATTGCCCACAACCTGGCCGAGGGCATCACGCCGCGCAGCGTGAAGAAGGAAGTGAAGGAGCTGATCGACGGCGTGGTGAGCGCGCAGGACGACAAGAGCAAGGTCCGAGGCCTGATCGAAGCCGCCGAGGTCGAGGCGCTGAGCGAGAAAGATCTGGCCAAGCGCATCAAGCTGCTGGAAAAGCAGATGCTGGAGCACGCCAGGAACCTGGAATTCGAGAAAGCCGCGCGGGTGCGCGACCAGCTGGCGCTGCTGCGCGAGCAGGCCTTCGGCGCCGGCGGGCACGACACCAACGTGGTGCCGCTGACGGGCACCGGGGCGCGCTGAGCAGGTCCGGCCGCCAGGCCCGGCCCAGGCTCAGCCGGTCGTGCGGAAGATGCGCACCGCCTGGCTCACCACCTCGGCCTGGGTGCTCAGCGACGAGGCGGCGGCGGCCAGTTCTTCGACCATGGCCGCGTTCTGCTGCGTCAGGCCATCCAGTTCGGACACGCCGGCATTCACCTGCGACACGCCCTTGCTCTGCTCGGCCGCAGCGGTGCTGATCTCGGTGATCAGTGCATGCACGCGGCGCACCGCATCCTGCGTCTGGCGGGTGGTCTCGCCGGTGGTCTCGGCCAGGCGGGTGCCGGCCTCCACCTTGGTGGACGCGTCTTCGATCAGCACCTTGATCTCGCGTGCCGCGCTGCTGGTGCGCTGTGCCAGCGCCCGCACCTCGGCGGCCACCACCGCAAAGCCGCGGCCGGCCTCGCCGGCGCGGGCGGCTTCCACTGCCGCGTTCAGCGCCAGGATGTTGGTCTGGAACGAGATGCCGTCGATGGTGCCGATGATCTCGGCGATGCGCTGCGACGACTGCCGGATCTCGCCCATGCGCTGGGCCACGTCGCCGGCGGCCTGGCCGCTGCGCTCGGCCACCGCAGCGGCTTCGCCGGCCATCCGGGCGGCTGCCACTGCGGTGTCGGCGGTCTGGCGGATGGTGCCGGTGATCTGCTCCATCGACGCGGCGGTCTGCTGCAGGTTGCTGGCCTGCGATTCGGTGCGTTGGCCCAGGTCGTGGTTGCCCTTGGCGATCTCGCTGGAGGCCAGGGTGATGCCTTCGACCTCGCGCCGCACATCGCCCACGATGGCCTGCAGATTGACATTGAGCTGGGTCAGCCCGCGGTTGAGCTGGCCCACCTCGTCCTGGCGGTCGGCCTGCAGCACGCCCGACAGGTCGCCTGCCGACATGCGCCGCGCCGCCGCCACCGCCTGGCGCAGCGGCTCCAGGGCCAGGTGGCGCAGCCGCGCGGCTGCCACGGCGCCCACCAGCAGGCTGGCACCCGCCGCCACCCAGACGCCCCACTGCGCCAGATAGCCCGCCGACAGCCCCACCGCCAGCGTGCCGGCCATCGCGGTGGCACTCAGGCGCGCGCCGATGCCGGGCCGCAGCAAACGGCCGATTGCCGCGCCCGGGCCGGCCACCCGCACATCACCCTGGTGCAGGGTGCGCACCAGGCGGCCGGCGGCGGCTTCCTCGCGCATGCGGGCATACAGCGCCTCGGCTGCAGCCACCTCGTCGCGGCCGGGCGTGGTGCGTACCGACATGTAGCCGCTGACGCGGCCGCCGTCGCGTACCGGCGTCACATTCGCCCGCACCCAGTAGTGGTCGCCGTTCTTGCGGCGGTTCTTCACCAGCGCCGTCCACGGCTGGCCGGCCTTCAGCGTGTCCCACATGTCGCGGTAGGCCTCGGCGGGCATGTCGGGGTGGCGCACCAGGTTGTGCGGCTGGCCCAGCAGTTCGTCGCTGCTGAAACCGCTCACCAGGACGAAGGCCGGATTGCAATAGGTGATGTGGCTCTGCAGGTCGGTGGTGGACACCAGGGTGGTGCCGGGCGGCAGCACGTGTTCACGCTGTGTCACTGGGCCGTTGTTGCGCATCTTGTTCCTCCGGAGTGCCGCCCGGATCCGGACGATCAAGCCGTGGTATCGGCCGCTGTCCGGTGCAGCTTCAACTGCAGTCTGTGCGGAAAGCATCGCCCGGCCTGTGCGGATTTCTCGATTCGCACAGCTGTGCCCTCGACGCCAGCGCTGGGCTATCCTGCCGGCCCATGTTTGCCCGCTGGTTCCGCCGCCCCGACAACGCCCGTCTGCGCCTGCTGATGGTCTGCACCGGCAACATCTGCCGCTCGCCGATGGCCGAAGCGGTGCTGCGCAGCAAGCTGGCGCGCGGCGGCCTGGCCGACGCCGTGGCCGTGGCATCGGCCGGCACGCACGGCTTCCACAAGGGCACCCCGGCCGACCCGCGGGCCGTGGCGCGGGCCGCGCTGCGGGGCTACCGGCTCGACGGCCTGACCAGCCGGCCGTTGGTGGCGGGCGATTTCAGCGGCTTCGACCTGCTGCTGGCGATGGACCACGGCAACCTGGCCACGCTGCGGCAGCGCTGCCCGCCCACCGAGCAGCACCGTCTGCAACTGCTGATGGACCATGCACCGCAGACCAGCGCCGACGAGGTGCCCGACCCCTACTACGGCGCCGTGGTCGCCTTCGACCATGCGCTCGACCTGATCGAGCCTGCCTGCGACGGCCTGCTGACCGAGATTCGACGCCGCCTGTCCCTGGCCCGCTGAGGGTGGACCACTGTCCAATGCCGACTAAAACAGTCGGCTTCTGCTATAGTTGACTGCATTAGTCGGGTAAGCGCAGGTCCTGTCGGGGCCAGCCGCCGCCGGGCTGGTGCACCTCAGGAGAACCCTCATGCGATTGACCACCAAAGGCCGTTTTGCCGTCACTGCGATGATCGATTTGGCGCTGCGCTCCAACAACGGGCCGGTTGCCCTGGCGGCGATCAGCCAGCGCCAGCAGATCTCGCTGTCTTACCTGGAGCAACTGTTCGGCAAGCTGCGCCGCCACGAACTGGTCGAATCCACCCGCGGCCCGGGCGGCGGCTATTCGCTGGGCCGCAAGAGTGACGAGATCACCGTCGCCGACATCATCGTGGCAGTTGACGAGCCGATCGACGCCACCGGCTGTGCCGGCAAGGAAAATTGCATGGGCGAGGACGCCGGCCGCTGCATGACGCACGACCTGTGGGCCAGCCTGAACCAGAAGATGATCGAGTATCTCGACTCCATTTCGCTGAAGAAACTGGTGGAAGACCAGCTGGCCAAGGGCGTGTCGATCGAGGAGGCGCCGATCAAGCGCGCCATCTCCAGCGTGCCGGTGGTCAAGCCCATCAAGATCACCGCGCCGAATTCGGTCTTCGCCCTCGGCAACGCAATGTTCAAGTGAACGCGTCGCAGCCATCCGTCAACCACCCAATCCCCGCCGTCTGCCACTCACCATGACCCCGCACTTCCCCATCTACCTCGATTACGGCTCCACCACGCCGGTGGACCCGCGCGTCGTCGACGCCATGGTTCCCTGGTTGCGCGAGCACTTCGGCAACCCGGCCAGCCGCAGCCATGCCTGGGGCTGGGAAGCCGAGGCGGTGGTCGAGAAAAGCCGCGAGCAGGTGGCTGCGCTGATCAACGCCGACCCGCGGGAAATCGTCTGGACCAGCGGTGCCACCGAGAGCATCAACCTCGCCATCAAGGGTGCAGCGCACTTCTACAAGGGCCGCGGCAAGCACATCGTCACCGTCAAGACCGAGCACAAGGCGGTGCTCGACACGGTGCGCGAGCTGGAGCGCCAGGGCTTCGACGCCACCTACCTCGATGTCGAACCCAACGGGCTGCTGGACCTGGACAAACTGAAGGACGCGCTGCGGCCCGACACCATCCTGGTGGCGGTGATGCTGGTCAACAACGAGATCGGCGTGATTCAGGACATCACCGCCATCGGCAACCTGTGCCGAGAGCGCGGCATCATCTTCCATGTCGACGCGGCCCAGGCCACCGGCAAGGTGGTAATCGACATGGCCACGCTGCCGGTCGACCTGATGAGCCTGGCATCGCACAAGACATACGGCCCCAAGGGCATCGGCGCCCTGTATGTACGGCGCAAGCCGCGCGTGCGGCTGGAGGCGCAGATGCACGGTGGTGGCCATGAGCGCGGCATGCGCTCGGGCACGCTGCCTACGCACCAGTGCGTGGGCATGGGCGTGGCCTTCGACATCGCGCGCCAGGAGATGGGTGCCGAGAGCGAGCGCATCCGCGCACTGCACACCAAGCTGGTCAGCGGCCTGACCGACATCGAGCAGGTGTTCATCAACGGTGACATGCTGCACCGCGTGCCGCACAACCTGAACATCTCGTTCAACTACGTCGAGGGCGAGTCGCTGATCATGGGCGTGAAGGGCATCGCGGTGTCTTCGGGCTCAGCCTGCACCTCGGCCAGCCTGGAGCCCAGCTATGTGCTGCGCGCCCTGGGCCGCAGCGACGAGCTGGCCCACAGCAGCCTGCGCATGACCATCGGCCGCTTCACGACCGAGGAAGAAATCGACTACGCCGTCAGCACCTTGAAGGACCGCGTGGCCAGGCTGCGTGACTTGTCGCCCCTGTGGGACATGTACCGCGACGGCATCGACATCAGCAGCATCCAGTGGGCTGCACATTGAATTTGGAGGATTGACATGGCATACAGCGACAAGGTCATCGACCACTACGAGAACCCGCGCAATGTGGGCGGTTTCGACAAGGCTGACGAAGACGTCGGCACCGGCATGGTGGGCGCACCGGCCTGCGGCGACGTGATGAAGCTGCAGATCAAGGTGAATCCGGTCACCGGCTTGATCGAGGACGCGCGCTTCAAGACTTATGGCTGTGGCTCGGCGATCGCCAGCAGCAGCCTGGTCACTGAATGGGTCAAGGGCAAGACCCTGGACCAGGCGCTGGAGATCAAGAACACCAATATCGCCGAAGAACTGGCGCTGCCACCTGTGAAGATCCACTGCTCGATCCTGGCCGAGGACGCGATCAAGGCCGCCGTCAGCGACTACAAGGCCAAGCATGGCGAAGCAGCCACGCAAGGCGGCGGCGCGCAGGTGGCCTGACGCCATGGCCATCACCCTGTCAGAAGCTGCGGTACGGCATGTGTCGCGCTACATCAGCAAGCGTGGCAAGGGCGTGGGCGTGCGCCTGGGCGTGCGGACCACCGGCTGCTCAGGCCTGGCCTACAAGCTGGAGTACGCCGACGACGTGGCGCCCGAAGACCACATCTTCGAGGCCCATGGCATCAAGGTGCTGATCGACCCCAAGAGCCTGCCCTACCTCGATGGCACCGAGCTGGATTTCGTGCGCGAGGGGCTGAACGAGGGCTTCAAGTTCCACAACCCGCGCGAAAAAGACCGCTGCGGCTGCGGAGAATCCTTCAGGGTGTGATCCCTGGGGCCGCCGCGCCTGGTGCCCGGCTGGTTTCAAGCTTGCAAGCTTTTCAAGGCGCGGAGGCTGCATCCCGCGCCTTTGTCTTGTCTGGAATGTGATGCATGCAGTGACTGCCGAGATCCTGGTCCGCCGCGAGCGGCCTGACCAACCCGAGGTGCTGGCCCTGCTGGCCGCGCTGGACGCGTACCTGGCCAGCCTGTATGCGCCGGAGGACAACCACATCCTCAGCGTGGCGCAGTTGCTGGCCGACGACGTCGATTTCGTGGTGGCACGCAGCGATGGCGCTGCGGTGGGTTGCGGTGCAGTGCGGCGCATGCCGGCCGGGGCCGACCCCGGCGGCCAGGCCTGCGGCGAGATCAAGCGCATGTTCGTGCAGCCGCACTGGCGCGGCCAGCGCATCGCCGAGCAGCTGCTGGCCGCATTGGAGGCGGCGCTGCGCGCTGCCGGCATCGGCCAGGCGCTGCTGGAGACCGGCCGCGACCAGACCGAAGCGGTGCGCCTGTACCGCCGCTGCGGCTATGCCTTGCGTGGCCCGTTCGGTGGTTACCCCGACAACGGGTTGTCGCTGTTCATGGCCAAGGCCCTGTGATGCAGCTCAGCGACGACGACTTCACGCTGTTCGGCCTGCCGCAGCAACATGCGCTGGATGCAGCGGCGCTGGCAGCCCGGTGGCGCGCGCTGCAGTCACAGGTCCACCCCGACCGCTTCGCCAGCGAGGGCGCTGCCGCCCAGCGTTTGGCCATGCAGTGGGCCGTGCGGGTGAACGCCGCCTACCAGCGCCTGAAAGACCCGCTGCAGCGCGGCGCCTACCTGTGCGAGCTGCGTGGCGTGCCGATCCAGGCCGAGAACAACACCGCCATGCCCGGCGCCTTCCTGATGCAGCAGATGGCCTGGCGCGAAGCGCTCGACGACGCGGCCGACGCCGCTGCCGTCGACATCCTGGACGACACCGTCGCCGTCCAGGAAGCCACCATGCTGGCACAGCTGACCGAGGCGCTGGATGTGCGCGGCGACACCGCCGCCGCCGCGCAGCAGGTGCGCGCACTGCTGTTCGTGGCCCGCTTCCGTGGCGACATCGCCCGCCGGCTCAGCGCGCTGGACCGCTGAACCCCGACCCCGACCCCGACCCCGACCACGCTTTCGCCGAACCGACCACACCAAGAACATGGCCCTGCTGCAGATCTCCGAACCCGGCCAGACGCCCGACCCGCACGCCCGCCGCATCGCGGTCGGCATCGACCTGGGCACCACCCACAGCCTGGTGGCCGCCGTGCGCCACGGCGTGGCCGAATGCCTGCCCGACGCCGAGGGCCGCGCCATCCTGCCGTCGGTGGTGCGCTACCTCGACGACAACCGCCGCCAGATCGGCTTCGACGCCCGCGCCGCACAAGCCGACGACCCAGAGAACGCCATCGCCAGCGTCAAGCGTTTCATGGGCCGGCGCCTGGCCGACATCGCCGACCACGGCCGCTTGCCCTACCGGTTTGTCGACCAGCCTGGCATGGTCGCGCTGGACACCCGCGCCGGCATCAAGACACCGGTGGAGGTGTCGGCAGAGATCCTGGCGACGCTGCGCTACCGCGCCGAGGACACCTTCAACGACGACCTGTTCGGCGTGGTGATCACCGTGCCGGCCTACTTCGACGACGCCCAGCGCCAGGCCACGAAAGATGCCGCCCAGCTGGCCGGCCTGAATGTGCTGCGCCTGATCAACGAGCCCACCGCCGCCGCCGTGGCCTACGGGCTGGACAACGCCAGCGAAGGGCTCTATGCCGTCTACGACCTGGGCGGCGGCACCTTCGACATCAGCCTGCTGCGCCTGCAGAAGGGTGTGTTCGAGGTGGTGGCCACCGGTGGCGACGCCGCGCTGGGCGGCGACGATTTCGACCAGGCCCTGGCCGACTGGGCACTGGCGCAGGCCCACCGCGCCGCCGACACCGCACACGACAAGCGCGCCGTGCTGGTGGCCGCCCGCGCCGCCAAAGAGGCGCTGACCACGGCCGACAACGCCGTGCTGGCCGCCATGCTGAGCGGTGAGCCGCTGGCCGTGCCGGTCAGCCGCGCGCAGTTCGACACCATCACCCGGCCGCTGGTCGAGCGCACGCTGCTGGCGGTGCGGCAGGTGCTGCGCGACGCCAAGCTCAAGCGCGACGATGTGGCCGGCGTGGTGATGGTGGGCGGCTCGACCCGCATGCCGGCGGTGCAGGCGGCGGTGGGCGCGCTGTTCGGCCGCCCGCCGCTGACCAACCTGAACCCCGACGAGGTGGTGGCCGTGGGCGCGGCGATCCAGGCCAATGCCCTGGCCGGCAATGCGCGCGATGGCGAACTGCTGCTGCTGGACGTGGTGCCGCTGAGCCTGGGCCTCGAGACCATGGGCGGCCTGGTGGAACGGGTGATCGAGCGCAACACCACCATCCCGGTGGCCAAGGCGCAGGACTTCACCACCTTCAAGGATGGCCAGACCGCGATGGCCATCCACGTGCTGCAGGGCGAGCGCGAACTGGTGGCCGACAACCGCAGCCTGGCCCGATTCGAGCTGCGCGGCATCCCGCCGATGGTGGCCGGTGCGGCGCGCATCCGCGTCACCTTCCAGGTCGATGCCGACGGCCTGCTCAGCGTGGCCGCGCGCGAGCAGGGCTCGGGTGTGGAGGCGTCGGTGGTGGTCAAGCCCAGCTACGGCCTGGCCGACGAGCAGATCGCCAGCATGTTGAAAGACGGCTTTGCCAGCGCCGAGGCCGACATGGTGGCCCGCGCGCTGCGCGAGAGCCGGGTCGAGGCCGAGCGCATGACCCTGGCCACCCGGGCCGCTCTGGTGGCCGACGGCAACCTGCTCGACGACGACGAGACGCTGGCGATCGAGGCGCTGCTGGCCGACCTGGGCCGCATCGCCGCCGGCGACGACCATGCCGCCATCGACACGGCGGTCGAGCAGTTGGCCGAGGGCACCGAAGACTTCGCCGCCCGGCGCATGAACCGCGGCATCCAGCAGGCGCTGACCGGCCGCAAGCTGGCCGACATCTGAACCGTGCAACCCTGAACCTGCAACAGCCACGCCCACCATGCCCGTCATCAAGATCCTGCCCCATGCCGACCTGTGCCCGCAGGGCGCCGAGTTGAATGTGCCGCGCGGCACCTCGATCTGCGAGGCGCTGCTGGACAACGGCATCGCGCTGGAGCATGCCTGCGACATGAGCTGCGCCTGCACCACCTGCCATGTGATCGTGCGCCAGGGCTTCCGCTCGTTGAACGCGATGGAAGAGGGCGAAGAAGACCTGCTCGACCGCGCCTGGGGCCTGGAGCCTGATTCACGCCTGGGCTGCCAGGCCATCCTGGCCGATGCCGACCTGGTGGTCGAGATTCCGAAGTACACGATCAACCACGCCCGCGAGAACCACTGACCCGGCGGCTGCAGCGCTGCAGCCGCTGCGGGCTCAGCGCGTCTCGTTCTGCGAAAACACCAGGGTCATGGTCGGCGGGATGCGGCCGTTGTCCAGCGGCAGCTGGCGGGTCTTGTCGATGGCCCGCAGCACCGTTTCGTCCCAGGCCGGGTTGCCGCTGGGCTTGCTGATGCGCCGGCCGACGATGCTGCCATCGGGCGCGCAGCGCACTTCCACCTCGGTGACCGGGTTGCCGCGCTCCTTGTCGGGCTGCACGATGTTGGGCAGGATCGCCGCCTTGATGCGGCCGCCGTAGCCGGCCGATAGCGCTGCATCGGCCTGGGCCGTGCCGGTGGCTGCCGCAGCGCCGGTGGCGCCCGCCTGGCCCATCATGCGTTTGAGGTTCTCCTCACGCTGTCTGGCAATCTGCTCGGTCTGGGCCTTGGCCTCGGCGGCTTGTTGCTCGGCTTGTTGCGCGGCTTGTTGCGCGGCCTGCTTGGCCGCCAGGTCCTTGCGCTGCTGTGCATCGCGCGCCTTGTCGGCCTTGGCCTGCTCGGCCCGTTGCGCGTCTTTGAGCCGCTTCGTCTCCTGCTCCTCGGCCACGCGCCCGGCCTCCAGACGCTGCTTCAGGCGCAGGGCTTCCTGTTGTTTCTTCTCACGCTCGCGGACACGCTCGGCATCGGCTGCGGCGGCGGCCTGCTGGCGGCGCTGGTCCTGGGCTTTTTCCAGCGCGATTTCGGCATCACGCGTTGACTGGCGTTCGGCGGCGGTGGGGGCGGGTGGCGGTGCGGGGGCCGGCGTGGGTGCAGGCGCCGGTGTCGGTGCTGGTGTTGGCGCAGGCGCAGGCGCAGGCGCAGGTGCAGGTACAGGCGGCGGCGTGGGCTCGACCGCAGCCGGCGCGGCCACCTGCGGCACCGCCGACCACAGCTCGGCGCTGACCACCGCATCGGCGGTCGGCAGGCGCCAGTCGAGGCCCAGCGCCAGCGCGGCCACCAGCCCGCCGTGGGCCAGCAGCGCCAGTGCAGCGCCGACACCCAGCCGGCTGTCCTGCCGGGGCAGCAGGGCGTCGTGGCGGGCGGCCAGGGCCGACATCAGCCGCCCTGCTTGACCGACAGCCCGACCCGCTGCACGCCGCTGCGCTGCAGCACGTCCATGGCGCGCACCACGGCCTCGTACTTCACTGTCTTCTCCGCCGAGATCACCACCGGCACTTGTGGCTGGCCGGCCTGCAGCACCTTCACGTCGGCGGCCAGGCTGCGCAGGCTGGTCGGCCTGGGCTCGGCGCCGTCCAGGCGCAGGCGCAGCTTCTCGTCGGCGCCGACGATCACTTCCACCACGCTGCTGGGCCGCTGCGCGGCCTTGCCCACGCTGGGCAGGTCGACGATGCCGGTGGTGATCATCGGTGCGGTGACCATGAAGATGATCAAAAGCACCAGCATCACGTCGATGAAGGGCACCATGTTCATCTCGGCGATGGCACGGCGGCTGCGCCGCCCACCACCCCGGCTGACAACGCCCGGCATGGCCGGCGCCTAGCGCACGCCCGCCGCCGCCGGCGTCGGCACGGCGTTGCGCTGCAGGATGTTGGAGAACTCCTCGATGAAGCTCTCCAGCTGGATGGCGATGCGGTCGATGTCGCGGGCGAAGCGGTTGTAGGCCACCACCGCCGGGATGGCGGCAAACAGGCCGATGGCAGTGGCCACCAGCGCCTCGGCGATGCCCGGCGCCACGGTGGCCAGCGTCACCTGCTGCGCAGTGGCCAGGCCGACGAAGGCATGCATGATCCCCCACACCGTGCCGAACAGCCCCACGTACGGGCTGACCGAGCCCACGCTGGCCAGGAAGCCCACGTTGCCCTCGATCGTGTCGAGCTCGCGCTGCAGGCTGGCGCGCATCGCGCGGCGGGCACCGTCGAGCTGGGCGCTGGCTTCCTGGCGGCGCTCGCGCAGCTTCAGGAACTCACGCATGCCGCTGGCGAAGATGCGCTCCATCGGCGCGCTGTCAGGCTTGCTGCTGGCGGCGTTGTAAAGGTCGTTCAGGTTCTTGCCCGACCAGAACTCGCGCTCGAAGTCCTCATTGCCCTGGCGCAGGCTGCGCAGGCTGAACACCTTGCCGAAGATCACCGTCCAGCTGGCCAGTGACGTCAGCAGAAGCCCGGCCATCACCAGCTGCACCACCAGGGTGGCCTGCAGCACCAGGGTGACGATCGAGAAATCCTGGTTCATCGTTGCACACCCAGTTGCCGCTGCAGGCGATGCAGCGCTTCGTCCAGTGTCGCCTGGCTGCTGGCGAACGACAGGCGCAGCCAGCGCTGCGGATCATGCCGGCCGAAGTCGCGCCCCGGCGTCAGCGCCACATGGGCGGTCTCCATCAGCCGGAAGGCGAAGTCCCAGCTGTCGGGGTGGTGGGCGCTGCAATCGGCATAGGCATAGAACGCGCCGTCGGGCAGCACCGGCACCTGCAGGCCCAGCTTGTTCAGCGCCGGCACCACGCGGTCGCGCCGGGCGCGGAACTCGGCACGCCGGCGTTCGTATTCGGCAATGGAATCGGCATGGAAGCAGGCCAGTGCGGCATGCTGGGCGATGGTGCTGGCGCAGATGAACAGGTTCTGGGCCAGCCGTTCCATCGCCGGCACCAGCGCCGGCGGCAGCACCAGCCAGCCCAGGCGCCAGCCGGTCATGCTGAAGTACTTGCTGAAGCTGTTGACCGAGATGATGTGCTCGCCCAGCTGCAAGGCGCTGTGGCCGAAGGTGCCGTCGTAGCTCAGCCCCAGGTAGATCTCGTCGACCACCGTCACGCCGCCATGGCCGCGCACCACCGCGTCGATGCGGCGCAACTCGTCCGGGTGGATCGAGGTGCCGGTGGGGTTGGACGGGCTGGCCAGCAGCACGCCCCGGGTGGCGGGGCCCCAGGCCTGCGCCACGGCTGCGGCGTCCAGCTGGAAGCGCTGCGCCGCGCTGGTGGGCAGCAGGCGCGCCTGCGCATCGGCGGCCGCCACGAAGTGCCGGTTGCAGGGGTAGCTGGGGTCGGGCATCAGCACCTCGTCGCCGGCCTCGAACAGCGCCAGGCAGGCCAGTTGCAGCGCAGCCGACGCCCCGGCGGTGACCATGATGCGGTCGGCCGCGATCTGCAGGCCGAAGCGCTGCGCATACCAGCCGCTGATGGCCTCGCGCAGCGCCGGCAGGCCCAGCGCGTCGGTGTACTGGCTGCGGCCGTCGCGGATGGCGCGCTCGGCGGCCTCTTGCACCAGCGGCGGCGCGGTGAAGTCGGGCTCGCCGATGTTCAGGAACAGCATGCGCTCGCCGCCATGCGCCGGGTCGCAGGCCGGGCTGGCGGCGATGCGCTGCGCTGCCTTGGCGCACTCCATCACGTAGAACGGCTCGATGCGGTCGAGCCTGCCTGCGAGCTTCATGCCAGCCCCTCGGCTGCCGGGTACGGCAGCCGATCCCCCGCAGGGATGCGTGCCGGCTTGGGGCGGCCCGGCGCTCGGCCCGCAAGCTTCATGCGCCGCGCCGCGCCGCCTGGCGCGCCGCCACTTCCACCTGGCGCAGATCGCCCGCGCACTTGTCGAGCACGCCGTTGACGTACTTGTGGCCGTCGGTGCCGCCGAAGGCCTTGGCCAGTTCCACCGCCTCGTTGATGACCACGCGGTAGGGGATGTCGATGCAGTGCGTCAGCTCGTAGACGCCGATCATCAGCACCGCATGCTCCACCGGCGACAGGTCCTTGGTGCGGCGGTCGACATGGCGTGTCAGCGCTTCGTCCAGCGTGGCGGCTTCGGCGATGCTGCCGTGCAGCAGGGCGTCGAAGTGCAGGCGGTCGAACTTGTCGAAGCCGTCATGCTCGGCCAGATGGGCTTCGATCTCGGCGCCGTCGGCGCCGCTGAGCAGCCACTGGTACAGGCCCTGCAGCGCCAGCTCGCGGGCGCGGCGGCGGGTGGACGTGCCCTGCGGCTTGCGGCCGGGCTTTTTGGCGGCGGGCGGCGGGCTGGGTGCGGCAGTGGAATCGGAAGGGTCGGTCACGGTGCGTCGTCAGCCAGGTCGTTCAGCAGGTTGACCATCTCCACCGCCACGCGGGCGGCGTCGCGGCCCTTGTCGGCGGCACGGGCCCATGCCTGGGCTTCGTTCTCGACCGTGAGGATGGCGTTGGCCACCGGCACGCCGGCGTCCAGCGACACCCGGGTGACGCCGGCGCCGCTCTCGTTGGCCACCAGCTCGAAGTGGTAGGTCTCGCCGCGGATGATGCAGCCCAGCGCGATCAGCGCGTCGAACTGCTCGGTGTCGGCCAGCGCCTGCAGCGCCAGCGGCACTTCCAGCGCGCCCGGCACGGTGACATGGCGGATGCCGTCGGCCGGCACGCCCAGCGCGGCCAGTTCGGCCAGACAGGCCTCCGCCAGCTTGCCGGTGATGTCGGCGTTGAAGCGCGCCTGCACGATGGCGATCGACAGGCCGCTGCCGTCCAGCTGGGCGGCGTCGCCTTGGTTGGCGTGTTGCATGGGAGCTTTCGAGGGAGAAGGGCAGGCGCCTGCCGTCAACAGTCAGGGGTCAGCGGTGTCAGCGCAGTCAGCGGTCAGCGGCCTGGAAGCTGGTGACCTCCAGCCCGTAGCCCACCATGCTGGGCATGCGGCGCGGGCTGCCCAGCAGCTTCATGCGCCTGACGCCCAGCTGCCGCAGGATCTGCGCGCCCACGCCGTAGGTGCGCAGGTCCATCTGCATCGGCCGCGCCGGCCGGCTGGCCTGCTGCGGCAGGACCTGGGGCATCAGCGTGGCGATGTCGGTGCCGCAGTTCAGCAGCACCGCCACCCCGGCCGAGGCGGCCTGGATGGCGGCCAGCGCAGTGGGCAGCGGCCAGCTGTGGGCGCTGCGGCCCACGTCCAGCAGGTCCAGCGCGGTGAAGGGCTCATGCACCCGCACCAGCACTTCGTCCTCGGGCTGCCAAGTGCCCTTGCGCAGGGCGATGTGCAGGCCGCCGGAATGGTCGCGGAAGGCCAGGCAGATGAAGTTGCCCTGCGGTGTCATCAGGCCGCGCTCGCCCAGGCATTCGATCAGGGTCTCGTTGTGCGATCGGTAGGCGATCAGGTCGGCGATGGTGCCGATCTTCAGGCCGTGCTGTTGCGCGAACACCTGCAAGTCGGGCAGCCGGGCCATGGTGCCGTCGTCGTTCATGATCTCGCAGATCACCGACGCGGGCGTGCAGCCGGCCATGGCGGCCAGGTCACAGCCGGCCTCGGTGTGGCCGGCGCGCATCAGCACGCCGCCGTCTTGCGCCTGCAGCGGGAAGACGTGGCCGGGTTGCACCAGGTCGGTGGCCTGGGCGTCCCTGGCCACCGCGGCCTGCACCGTGCGGGCGCGGTCGGCCGCGCTGATGCCGGTGGTGACGCCGGTGGCGGCCTCGATCGACACGGTGAAGGCGGTGCCGTGCACCGTGCCATTGCGCGTGGCCATCGGCGGCAGTTGCAGGCGCTCGCAACGCTCCTTGGTGAGCGTCAGG
>JBBRVT010000052.1:0-14719 GCA_038246615.1 Burkholderiales bacterium | reverse complement strand
GGCCGATGTCAACGGCGGCGGCCTGTTCCTCAACGAGGCCGACGCGCTGCAGATCGGTGCGCTCGGCGCGGTCAACGTCAACCGGGTGGGCGAAGACGGCACCACGCTGACCGCCACGGCGGACGCGGCCTTGTCGAACCTGGATGTGGCGGGCGCGCTGGTGATCGTGGCCGGTGGCAGCGTCACCACGCTGGCGGCTGGCGGCGCGGTGAGTGCCAGCGGCAACCTGCTGATCCAGGCCAACGGCGCGGGCAGCGACATCACGCTCGGCGCAGCGCTGGGCAATGCCACGGGTGCCACCAGCCTGAACGCCGGGCGCGACCTGCTGGTCAATGCCAATGTCGGCGCCAGCGGCACCGGGCAGAGCCTGGACCTGCTGGCCGGCGGCGCCATCACCATGGCCGCAGGCACACGCCTGTCGACCCGCGATGCCGACATCGCAGTGTGGGCCGATGCCGGTGCGGTGCTGGTCGGCGAGATCGACGCCGGCAGCGGCCGGGTGAGCCTGCGGGCCGCCACCACCATTTCTGACGTCAACACCGGCACCAGCGACGACAGCCACACCGACGTGACCGCCGCCGGCCTGGTGCTGCGCGCCGGCACCGGCGTGGGCAGCGGCCTGAGCCACCTGGAAACTGCGGTGGACACCCTCAGCGCCAGCGTGGGTGCCGGCGGCCTGTTCATCAGCGAGACCGCAGGCCTGACCATCGACCGACAGACCGTGACGGTGCAGCGCGTGGCTGCCAACGGCAGCGTGCCGGCCGGTGCGCCGGGCACCGTCACCGCGACGCTGCAGGACCTGACGGCCACCGGCGCCGGCCACATCGTCATCGAGGTCGCCAGCGGCGCCCTGGCGCTGCAGCCCGGCACTAGCAACACCGCAGCCGTGCTGCTCGACGCCGGCAACCTGCGCCTGGCCTCCGGCGGCAGCCTGGGTGTCAACGGCGCGCTGATCGCCACCGGCGGCGGCGCCATCAGCCTGCTGGCAGGCGGCGCGATGGCCCTGGCCAATGCCGGCACCTTGGCGGCCAGCGGTGCCGCCGATGTGCAGCTGCAAGCCGGCGGCGCGCTGTCGATGGGCGCCAACACCACGCTGCGCACCGACAGCGGCCAGATCCGGGTGCAGAGCGGCGGCCTGTTGACACTCGGCCGGCTGACCACCACCGCTGCGGTGGTGCTGCAGGCGGCGGCCATCGCCGACGCCGGATCGGGCGGCAGCGACTCGGTCAATGTCAGCGCCGCCAGCCTGCGGGTGCTGACCACCGGCACCGCAGCCGGGCAAGGCCTGGGCAGCGGCAGCAACGCGCTGGAGATCAGCGTCGATCGCCTGGCCGCCGAGGTGCGCGGCCCGGGTGGCGTGTTCCTGCGTGAAACCGACGGCCTGGCCCTCGATGCGTTGGCGGCGGTGTCCACCGCCCTGGTGGGCCGCGACGGCAGCCTGGGCAACGTGACCGACGCCGCGATGTCCGGCCTGGTCTCGGGCGGCGCGCTGACGCTGAGCCTGGGCGCCGGCAGCCTCACCAGCCAGGCCGGCGCTGGCAGCGTGGCCGCTGCGGGCGCCTTGCTGCTGGCGGCCACCGCCAGCGACGGCGCGCTGAACCTGGCTGCCGACGTGTCGAGCAGCGGCGGGCCGGTCAGCCTGGCCGCCGGCGCGTCGATCACGCTGTCGGCGCAGGCCGACGTGCGCACCGCCGGCGGCAGCATCGACCTGCTGGCCGGCAGTACGCTGGCCATGGCCGACGGCAGCGAAGTGCGCTCGGGTGGCGGCAACATCCGCGCTGCTGCCGAAGGCGACCTGGGCGTGGGCGCGCTCGATGCCCGCAACAGCGGCGCCCAGGCTGGCTGGGGTAGCGTCAGCCTGGTCAGCACCGCAGGCCGGGTGCTCGACAGCAGCGGCGACGCGGCTGGCACGCTGGACGTGCAGGCCCGCACGCTGCGCCTGCAAGCCGCTGCCACCGCGGGCGGTGTGGGCAGCGCGGCCGATCCGCTGGAAACCGAGGTGGCGCTGGTGGCCGCTGCGGTGGGCAGCGCCGGCCTGAGCCTGTCCGACGCCTCGGCGCTGACCGTGGGCACCACGCCTGCGTTGTCGGTCCAGCGGGTGGCGGCCAGCGGCAGCACCAGCGTGGTCACCGACGCACCGCTGTCAGACCTGATGGCCACCGGCGGTGGCAGCGTGCTGGTCAACGCCGGCGGCACGGTCACGCTGACCGACGGTGCCGACGGCGACGGCCTGGCCGTCAGCGTCACCGGCGGCGGCACGGTGACGGTGAATGCGGTCAGCGGCGACGTCAAGGTGCAGGCCGACGTGCAGAGCGGCGCCGGCAGCATCAGCATGGTGGCTGCGCAAGGCCGGATCGAGGTCGACGCGGTGCTGCGCTCCGGCAGCGGCGACGTCACGCTCAGCAGCCTGGGCAGCGTACGCTGGGGTGCCGACGGCGGCACCGAACGCACCGAGGCCGGTGCCGGTGGCACGCTGACATTGAATTCCTTCCTGCCGACGCAGGACATCGTGATCGGCGGCACGGCGCCCGCCAACCCGCTGCCTGGCGATACCACCTGGTACTTCGACGACACCGCCCTGGCCAAGCTGGCCGACGGCTACGGCAACGTGGTGATCGGCGGTGCCGACCACACCGGCCGCATCACGCTGGACGGTTCGGCCAGCACGCTGGCCTTCCGCTACCCGGTGCTGGTGCAGGCCGCAGCCGGTGCCGAGATCGTGCTGCGCGGCACGGTCAGCGGCGTCGGCCTGCAGGTCAGCGGCGCTGCGCCGCTGCTGCTGGACAGCGCCACCGTGCGCATGCAGGGCAGCCAGGGCATCGACCTGCAAGGCGCGGTGCGGCTGGTGGGTGATGTGGTGCTGAGCGCCGAGCGTCTGCAGTTCGGCGGCGGCGCCGGCTCGGTGCGGGCGGCCACCGCCGGCGGCGCCACGCTGGCGCTGCGCCAGCTCGACACCAGCCTGCCGGTGTTGCTGGGCAGCGGGGCCGGCAGCGCGGCCGGCTGGCAGCTCGACCAGACCTTGCTGGCCGCCATCGGTGCCGGCCTGCGCCAGGTCGAGGTCGGCCAGGCGGGCGGCACCGGCGCGGTGCAGGTGCTGGGCCAGGCCGCCGTCCAGGGCAACCTGGTGGTCTGGGGCCAGTCGCTGCAGATGGCCGCCGGCAGCATGCTGTCGGCCACCGGTGACCTGGCGCTGGTGGTGCCTGGCGGCGCGGTGGTCACCCAACTCAGCGCCGGTGGCGTGTTGCGCCTGCAGGCCATGGGCAGCGGTGCGGTGCTGCGCTCGGGCCTGGCGGCCGACCAGACCAACATCACTGCCAGCAGCCTGGTGCTCGAAGGCATGGGGCCGGTGGCCGGCAGCGGCACCCCGCTGCGGGTGAACGTGGCCCTGGTCGACGTGCTCACGCCCTCGGGCTTGGTGATGCGCCAGGCGCAGGCCAACGGCGACGTGCGGGTGGTGGTGATGGCCGACGGCCAGCTGCATGAGCAGCTGGTCAACGTGCACCGCCAGTTCGTCTCCGATGGCCGCGATGTGGCGACGCCGGTGCCCAGCCTGCAGACGCCGGCCGGTGCCGCGCCATCGGGCTGGGGAGATGCCGGGCTGTGGAGTGGCGCCTGGGGCCAGGGCAGCAGCGACGCGGTGCGCAAGCTGCTGTCGTCGCTGGCGGTCAACAGCAGCCTCGCCGATGGCGGCGCGGGCGTCGGTCGCCTGGCCACGGCCGATGTGCAGTGGCAGGCCGGCAGCGATGCCGGCGACAACCCGTCGGCCGACCTGGGCCGCGCCTTCCTGCTGGGCGCGCCGGCCAGCCAGCCGCTGTGGGCCGGCACCGTGATGGCGGACACTTCGCTCGCCGAATTTGACTACTGGGTCGAGACCCTGACAATGTGAGTGCCTGACATGATGCGTCGTCATACAGTCCGCGCGGGCCGTGATACCCGCAACAGCACCGCCCTGCCGCTGTCGGGGGCGCTGCTGGGCGTGCTCTTGCTGGCGGCTTGTGGCGGCGGCGGTGGAGGCGAGCGCTACACCCTCAGCGGCAGCATCACCGGCCAGCGCCCCGGCAGCGAATTGCAGCTGGCGGTGCTGGACGCCAGCCAGGCGGTGGCCTCCAGTGGCTACGCCGGATTCCGGTTCGGCTTTCCGCGCGATTTCGCCAGCGGCGCCGCCTACACCGTCAGCATCATCAAGCACCCGGCAGGCCAGATCTGCCGCATCACCCAGGGCGCCACCGGCGTGCTGACGACCGACACCAGCAACCTGGTGGTCCAGTGCAGCCACAGCCTGCTCAACGACACCGGCATCGCCCTGGGCGCAGACGGCAGCAGTGGCCGCGACGCCGAGGCCGCGCGGCTGAGCAAGACCGGCGCCGGTGCGCTGGGTTTCGATTTCACGCGGCTGTGCGCCAGCGGCGACACCGCCGGCGTCGCGCCGGGCTTTGCCTGCGCCGCCACGCCCGCCCACCCGGCCAACGCCTGGGCCTGCACCCGTGACAACACCACCGGGCTGCTGTGGGCGCGTGCTGCGGTGGCCGGCAACGCCGCCGCGCCCGATGCGCAGTGCGGCCTGGCCGCCGACGGCTGGCGGGTGCCGTCGGTGCATGAGCTGCAGTCGATCGTGCACGCCGGCCGCGCCGGCGCGGTGGCGGCGGTCGAGGCCGACCACTTCCCCGACACGCCGTTGGTGGTGTTTCTGGCCAGCGACACCTACCAGGACGGCCGCAGCCCGCCCCGGCCCTGGGGCGTGGACTTCGCCAACCAGGGCATGGCCGGCATCTACACCACCGTCGTGGCCAACGCCCGGCTGCGCTGGGTGGGCGGCGCGGCGCGGCTGAACAATGCTGCGGTCACCCTGGTGCGCAGCGCCGCCGGTGCCGACCATGCGCTGGTGGACAACCAGCGCGACCTGATGTGGCTGGTGCCCAACGGCAGCAGCACCCGCACCTGGGCCCAGGCAGTGGACAGCGTGGCCACGGTCAACGCCACCCGCCCGGGCGGCCACGGCGACTGGCGCCTGCCCAACCGGCATGAGCTGGACGCACTGGCGCTGCGCAGCACCAGCGGCCCGGCGCTGGACTCGGCGGTGTACGGCGACGCGTCGCAGCGCGCGGCGTTCTCGCAGTTGTTCTGGAGCAGCTCTCCGGTGGTGCCGGCCAGCGGCAGCGCCACTGCTGCCTGGGCGGTCGACTTCAGTTTTGGCGACATCTCGCCGCTGCTGCAGGGCAATGCGGCGCGGGTGCTCTACGTGCGTGACCGCACGGCCGACCGCCCGCCAGATGCGGCGCCCTGAGCGGCGCGCGGTCGGGCGCGTGGGCCGGGCCGCGCTGACGCTGGCCTGGTTGCTGGCCGTGGGAGTGTTCCAGGCCCAGGCCCAGGCCCAGGCCCAGGCCGCCGAACGGGCACCCCTGCTGACCGACGACGTGCTGCCGTTGTCCCTGACCGAGCTGGTGCAGCTGACCCTGCTGCAGAACGCCGCCACCCAGGCGGCGCGTCTGCAGGCCGATTCGGCCGGCAAGCTGCTGCAGGCCGAGCAGGCGCTGTACGAACCGCTGGCCACGCTGCGTCTGCGGCGCGAGGGGGTGGACCGGCCGCGGACCTTTGAAGAGCGCACCAGCGGCCTGACCAACATCGGCAAGACCAGCGCGCTGGAGCAGCTGTTCAGCGGCTCGGCCGGCGTGCGCGGCAAGCTGCCCAGCGGCGCCAGCTTCGAGCTGACGCACGACATGAACCGCCGCCAGAGCAACCTGCTGGCCACCACCAGCGCGCGCGAAAACCGCGGCACGCTGACGCTGGCCATCCGCCAGCCCGTGCTGCGCAACCGGGGCCGTGATGCCACCGAGGCCGACCTGCGGGTGTCCGAGCTGGAGCAGCAGATCGAGCGCCAGCGCTTCGTGAAGCAACTGGTCGACATCGTCGGCGAGGGCGCGGGCACCTACTGGCAGCTGGTGCGCGCCCATGAGCAGGCGCAGCTGCGCGAGCGTGCCAGGGCGTCGGCCGAGCAGTTGCGCGACGACACCCGGCGCCGGGTGGGCGGTGGCGTCGCGCCGCGGGTGGACCTGCTGGAGGCCGACATCGCCCACGGCGTTCGCGAGGCTGAACACCTGCGGGCGCAGCAGCTGGTGGTCGAGGCCGAGGCCCGCGTCCGCAATCTGCTGAACCTGCCCGGCGGGCCTGGCACCGGCCAGCGCTACCGCGCGGTGCAATCGCTGCCGGCCGCTGCGGTTGTGGCGGCAAGCGCCGCCGCACCTGCCGTCGCGTCCGATGCAGCCGCCACTTCAGCCCCTACTTCAGCCGCCACGTCAGCCGCCACCTCAGCCGCCACCTCAGCCGCCCTTTCCGCCACGGCGGATGCATCGCCTGCGGCATCGGCGGTGCCGTCCCCCGTCGATGCCGCCAGCGCCACCCTGCAGCGGCTGCTGGCGCAGTGGCCCGGCTACCAGATCGCCCGCCTGCGCGCCGAGCAGGAGCAGCTGCGCCTGGACCATGCGCGCAACCAGCAGCAGCCCGATGTCAACGTCGAGCTGGGTTACAACCAGAACGGCTTCGCGCCGAGCTTCCGGCGGGCGCTGGAGTCCAGCCTGGGCGACCAGCACCGGGGCTGGTACGTCGCGCTGAGCATGGAGATGCCGCTGGGCAACACCGCACCACGCTCGCGGCGCGAAGCCCAGCAGCTCAAGCGCGACGCCGCGCGGCTGCTGATGGAATCCGAAGCACGCTCGCTGGGCAACGAGTGGGCCACCCGCACCGCCCAGCGCGACACCAGCCAGCGCGAGCTGGCCCTGTTGCGCCAGGAGGTGGCCAGCCGCGACGCGCTGTGGCAGGCCGAGCGCAGCAACCATGCGCTGGGCCGCGCGCGGCTGCGCCAGCTGCTGGAGGCCGAAGACCGGCTCACCGACGCACGCAGCCGGCTGATCGAGGCCGAGGTGCGCGCCCAGTTGGCCGAGCTGGCGCTGCAGGCGCTGACTGGCGACCTGTTCACCCGCTTCGGCGTGCGCCTGGACGGCTGAGAGCCTGAGAGCCCGAGAGACGCCATGAGCCAGACCTTCAGCGAGTCCTGGCACCGCGTGGCCGAGGCCCGGTTGGGCCTGTTGCCCACGGTGGTGGTGCACAAGCAGCATTCGCGCGGGCGTGACTGGTACGTGCTGCGCGACACCTACAACCAGAAGTTCTACCGCATCACGCCCCAGGCCTATGCCTTCGTCTCGCGGCTGTCGCCGCAGCGCACGGTCGAGCAGGTCTGGCAGTCCTGCCTGCGCGACAAGCCCGACGAGGCCCCCGGCCAGGAAGAGGCGATGCAGGTGCTGTCGCAGCTGCACCAGGCCAACCTGCTGTTCCACGACACGCCGGCCGACAGCCAGACCATCTTCACCCGCCGCCGCGAGCACCGCCGGCGCGAGCTGCAGGGCAAGCTGCTGGGCTTCCTGTCGATCCGCATCCCGCTGTGGGACCCCAACCGCTGGCTGGACAGCCAGCGCGGCCTGGCCCGCGCCCTGGTCAGCTGGCCCTTCGCGCTGCTGCTGGCCCTGGTGGCGCTGGCCGGTGGGGCCACGGCCGTGGCCGAGGCACCGCGCCTCTGGAGCCAGACCGAAGGCCTGTTCGCGGTCGACAACCTGCTGTGGCTGTATGCCTGCATGGCGCTGATGAAGGCGCTGCACGAGTACGGCCATGCCCTGGTCGTCAAGCGCTTCGGTGGCGAGGTGCACAGCGTGGGCATCATGCTGCTGCTGCTGGTGCCGCTGCCGTTCGTGGACGCCACCGGCAGCTGGGCCTTCCGCGACCGCCATGCGCGGGCCCTGGTGGGTGCTGCGGGCGTGATCGTCGAGCTGGTGCTGGCGGCCCTGGGCGCGATGGTCTGGGCCACCACCGGGCCCGGCCTGGTCAACAGCCTGGCCTTCAACGTGATGGTCATCGGCTCGGTCTCCAGCCTGCTGTTCAACGGCAACCCGCTGCTGCGCTTCGATGCCTACTACGTGCTGTCCGACCTGGTGGACATTCCCAACCTCTACCAGCGCTCGGGCCAGCAGTGGAAGTACTTTGCCAACCGCTGGCTGCTGGGCACCGTGCAGGCCGAGTCGCCGGCGCGCGACCGGCGCGAATGGGCCTGGCTCACCGGCTACGGCGCGGCCAGCTTCGTCTACCGCGTGCTGGTGTTCGCCGCCATCCTGCTGCTGCTGGCCGACCACTGGTTCGGCCTGGCGGTGTTGTTCGCCGGCGTGATCTTGTTCGTCGGCGTGCTGCGGCCGTCCTGGCAGTGGTGGACCCACCTGCGCAGCCCGGCGCTGCTGCGCAACCGCGGCCGTGCGCTGGCGGTGTCGGTGGCGCTGCTGGTGGTGCCGCTGCTGCTGGCCGGGCTGGTGCCGTTGCCCGATGCCCTGCGCGCGCCGGGCGTGGTCGAGGCGCGCCAGCTCACCCGCGTGGCCGCCGGCAGCCCCGGCCGCCTGGAGGCGCTGCTGGTGCGCCATGGCGAGGCGGTCCGCGCCGGCCAGTTGCTGCTGCGCCTGGCCAACCCCGAGCTCGACCTGGAAGTGCAGGGCGCCAACGCGGCGCTGCAGGAGGCCGAGGCGCTGCGCAGCCTGGCGCTGGAGCGGGCCGTGTCCGAGGTGGCGGTGCACGACCAGCGGGTGGCCGCAGTGCACGAGCAACTGGCCCAGCTGCGCGTGCGGCAGGCCGAGTTGCTGGTGCGTGCCGCGCATGACGGCACCTGGCTGGCCGAGGGCCTGCACGAGCGGCTGCACAACTGGGTCGGCCGCGGCCAGGCCCTGGGCGAGCTGAGCGCGCCGGGCGGCCTGCGCTTTTCGGCCGTGGTCTCGCAGGAGCAGGCCGAGTCGCTGTTCGACCGGCCGCTGCAGGACACCGAGCTGCGCCTGCGTGGCCAGGCCGACGCGGCGATCCACCCGGCTCGCCTGGTGCTGGTGCCGCACCAGAGCCAGCGCCTGGTGTCGCCCGCCCTGGGCTGGCAGGGCGGCGGCTCGGTGGCGGTGCAGCCCGACGACCCGCAGGGTGTCAAGGCGGTCGATCCGTACTTCGAGCTGCAGGCGCAGTTTTCTGCGTCGGCCTCGGGCGTGGCCGATGGTGGCGATGCGCTGGCCCTGCACGGCATGACCGGCTGGCTGCGGGTGCCCCTGCCGCCGCGCACCGCCGCCCAGCAGGTGGCCCGCGCCTTGCGCCAGTTGATGCAGAAGCGGTACCAGCTGTGAGCCCCGCCGGACTGGAACCGCACCCGCTGATCGCCAGTGCCGAGGTGCTGCCGCCCGCCCGCACCGGCCTGCTGCGCTGGGCACCCCCGCGTGAGCTGGCCGACGGCGCGGCCAGCAGTGGCCCGGCGGCCTGGCGCCTCTGGCTGGCCCACCGCAGCGGCTGGCTGGCGCGCCGCCTGCATGCCCAGGCCGACCAGGCCCTGGCCGCGGCAGAGCTGGCCTGCGGCTGGGACGATGCCCGGCTCGACTTCGAGCTGCTGCGCCTGCGCCAGGCCCTGCGCCTGGGGCGGCCGCTGGCCGCGTGCGACGTTCCCGCCAACGCTGCCAACGCTGCCAGCGCTGCCACGCCCCGGGCCATGCCCCGTGCCGTGCCGCAAGCCGCTGTGCTGGCGCTGGCCGCCGTGGCCGAGGTCGCGGCCCGCAGCGTTGGGCGCCGGCCCTACCGGGTGCAGTTGCTGGCAGCGCTGGCCATGCACGAGGGCCTGGTGGTGCAGATGAAAGCAGGCGAGGGCAAGACCCTGGCGGTGGCGTTGGCCGCCGTGCTGCAGGGCTGGCAGGGCCGCCCGTGCCACGTGGTGACAGCCAACGAATACCTGGCCCAGCGCGATGCCGAGCAGATGGCGCCGCTGTTCGCGCGCTGCGGCCTGCGCGCCACTGCGGTGGTGCACGGCATGCCGGCCGAGGCCCTGCGCTCCGCCTATGCCGCCGACCTGGTCTACGCCACCAGCAAGCAACTGCTGGCCGACCACCTGTGCGACCAGATCGTGCTGGGCGGCGCCACCGACGCCGCCCGCCGCCGCATCCACGAACTGCGCCCGGGCGGCGCGGCCCAGGTGCGCACCCGCGGGCTGCACGCGGCCCTGGTCGACGAGGCCGACAGCGTCATGATCGACGAGGCCAACACGCCGCTGATCATCTCCGCGCCGCAGCCCAACCCGCTGCTGGTGGCGGCGGTGCTGGCCGCGCGCGACATCGCCGACGGCCTGCAGGACGGGCTGCACTACAGCATCGACGCCCGGCTGCGTGAGGTCGACCTGACCGACGCCGGCCGCGCCCACCTGGAAGACCTGACGCGCACCCTGCCGCCGGTGTGGCATGCGCCCGAGCGCCGCGACGACCTGATCCGCCAGGCGGTGTCGGCGCGTGACCTGTTCCTGCGCGACCGCCACTACATCGTGCAGGACGGCAAGATCGAGATCCTCGACGAGAACACCGGCCGGGTGATGGAAGGCCGCACCTGGAGCTACGGCCTGCACCAGGCCATCGAAGCGCGCGAGGGGGTGGAGCTGACCCAGCCTTCGAAGACCCTGGCGCGCATGAGCTTTCAGGACTTCTTCTGCCGCTACCACCGCCTGGCCGGCGCCAGCGGCACGCTGCAGGGCGTGCATGGCGAACTGTGGCGCACCTACGGCCTGCCCAGCTTCACCGTGCCGACCCGCCTGCCCAGCCGGCTGGAGGTGGCGCCGTTGCGCCACTTTGCCAATGCCCAGGCGCGGCGCGCGGCGCTGCTCGACGAGGTGGTGCGCCTGCATGCGCTGCGGCTGCCGGTGCTGGTGGGCACGCGCCGGCTGGAGGACAGCGAGGCCCTGGCCACCGAGCTGGCCCGGCGCGGCCTGGTGGCGGCGGTGCTCAATGCCCGCCAAACCGCACAGGAGGCCGCCGTGGTGGCCGCCGCCGGCCGGCCCGGCAGCATCACCGTGGCCACCAACATGGCGGGCCGCGGCACCGACATCCTGCTCGATGGCGCGGTGCGCGAGCAGGGCGGCCTGCAGGTGCTGATGTTCGAGCCGCATGAATCCGCCCGGGTCGACTGGCAGCTCTTCGGCCGTGCCGGCCGCCAGGGCCAGCCCGGTGCGGCCCAGCCCTGCGTGGCACTGGACGACGACCTGCTGCTGCGCCACCTGCCCTGGTGGCTGCGGCCGCTGCGCAGCGCGCTGGCCGGCAGCAGCGGCCTGCGTGGCCTGCTGATCGCGCCGCTGGTGCGTCTGGCACAGTCGCGTGCCGGGCGTCATGCCGCGCTGCAGCGACGCTGGCTGCAGCAGCGCGAGCGCCAGATGCGCAAGCAGCTGTCGTTCGCCGATGATGGGCGCTAGTCGTTGCGACCCCGCCCAGCGATCCCCGCCCTAGCGATCCCCGCCCAGCGACTTCGACGCGCGACTTCCCCCAGAGACCCGACCATGATCCCCTTGACCCTGACAGCCGCCCGGCGTGCGCTGTCGGCCACCCCGCGCGGCCTGCTGTGCGGCCTGCTGTCGGGCCTGTTGTTGGTCCTGTTGACGGGCCTGGGCGCCGCGCCGGCCCGTGCGGCGCCGGCCGAGTTCACCGGCATCGTCTACCCGCAGAGCGACCTCACCTTGAGCGTGCACGTGCCGGGCGTGGTCGACCGGGTGATGGTCAGCGTCGGCCAGTCGGTGCGCGCCGGCCAGGTGCTGCTGAGCCAGGACGCAAGGCTGCAGCGCATCGAGCAGGAGCGCCGCCGCCTGATCGCAGGCGACGCCACCGAGCTGCAGACCATCGAGCGCCGGCGCGCGTCGCTCGAAGGCCTGGTCAAGGACGCGACCACGCTGTACGAGCAGGCCGGCACCGTCAGCCGCGACGAGCTGACCAAGCTGCGCATGGAGCTCGACGCCACCGGTGGCCGCGGCGAGCAGCTGCGCGAGGCCAAGAAGCGCGAGGCCGCCGAGCTGGCGCTGGCCGAGCGCGAAGAGGCCATGCGCCAGCTGGTCGCGCCCATCGGCGGCGTGGTGACGATGCTCAAGGTGCAGCCCGGCGAGTGGGCGGCGCCGGGCGAGCCCATCCTGCGCCTGGTGGACGCGGCCAACTGCGAGCTGCGGGTGTACGTGAGCCAGGCAGCGGCGCGCCGGCTCAAGAGCGGGCTGGTGGTGCGGGTGCTGATCGACGATCCGGCCGACGGTACCTTGCCGGTCAACGGCCGTGTCGGCTTCGTCTCGCCGGTGGTCGATGCCGCCAGCGCCCTGGTGGAAGTGCGGGTGCAGCTGCCCAATCCCGCCGGCCGCATCCGGCCCGGGGTGAAGGCGCGGCTGCGGGTGGAGTCGGGCGCATGACCCGGCTGCTGCAAGGCCGGCCGTGCGCGCTGCTGCCGGCCGGCCCGGCGCGGGCCGGGCGGTGCCGGGCAGCCGGGGCGCAGCGGTGATCACCGACCAGCCGGTCGACCAGCCGGTGCCGGTGCCGGCATCGACGATGGACGCGCAGCAGGTGCTCGACAGCCTGCGCGCACTGCGCGGCGCGCCGCAGGACGCGGCCTTCTGGAACCGCCTGGCGGTGTGCCTGACCCTGTTGTGCCGCGCCCGTGGCGTGGTGGTGCTGCGCGGCCGTGGCGGCGCGCCATGGCAGGTGCTGGGCACCAGCGCGCCCGCTGACAGCCTGCTGGCCACCCAGACCGCCACGCTGCTGGCCGATCTCGCGCCGCGGGCGCTGACCCAGGGCCAGGCGCAGGCACCGCAGGCCGGCGGCGACGTGGTCGCTGCGGTGCGCCTGTTCGCTGCAGAGGGGCCGACACTGGCGCTGCTGCAGATCGCCGCCCGCGACCGCGCCGGCCTGAATGAATGGCTGCTGCGCGCCCAGCTGGTGGCCGACCTGCCGGCCGCACCGCCCACGGCACTGACCACGGCGCTGACCACGGCCGGCCCCGGCGCTGCGCTCGCGGCGGTCTCGCCCCAGCTGGTGGGTCTGCTGGACCTGGTGGCGCGGGTCATGCAGGAGCCCGAGTTCGGCGCCGCCGCGCTGGCCCTGGTCAACCTGCTGGCGGTGGAGACCGGCTGCGACCAGGTGGTGCTGGGCGTGCACGACGGCCATTGCGCGCGCGCCCTGGCCATCAGCCACATCGACCGCTTCGAGCGCAACGCCGAAAACGTGCAGCTGCTCGAGGCTGCGCTGGACGAGGCCTTCGACCAGGGCGTGGACATCGTCTATCCGCCACCGGTGGCCAGGCCCGCTGCCGGCGCTGCGAACGCCACCAACGCCGCTAGCGCCACGAACGCAGTCGCCGCATTCGCCGACGGGCCCGACGCCGACACCGTGCTCAACCGCGACACCGGTCTCGTCACGCTGTGCCACGACCAGCTGGCGCGCGCTGTCGGCCACGCGCACCTGGCCACGCTGCTGCTCGGCGGCGGCGAGCCCGAGGCGCCGCGCCTGGCGCTGCTGCTGGGCCGGCGCGACGCGCCGCTGTCGGCCGACCGCTTGCAGCAGGTGTCGGTGGCGCTGCACCTGCTGCGCCCCTGGCTGGCCGACCGCCGCGAGCGCGCGCTGGGCCCTTGGGACCGGGTGTCGCTGGGCACCCGCCGCCGCGTGCGGCGCTGGACCCAGCCCGGCAAGGGCAGCGGCCTGTGGCTGGGCGGCGCCGCCGCGCTGCTGCTGGTGGCGCTGGCGCTGGGCCGCTGGCCCTACCGCATCGAAGCCGCCGCCGAGCTGACCACCGACCGCATCCAGGTCATCAGCGCGCCCTTCGACGGCTACCTGGGCCAGGTGTCGGTCAACCTGGGCGACCGGGTGGCCGCCGGCGCGCTGCTGGCGCGGCTCGACACGCGTGAGCTGCAGCTGCAGGCCACCGACCTGTCGGCCGAGCGGACGCGCTACCAGGCCGAGGCCGACCGCAGCCGCGCCCTGGGCCAGACCGCCGAAACCCAGGTGGCGGCAGCCCGGGCGGCCCAGGCCCAGGCGCGGCTGCAGCGGGTGCAGCTGCAGCTGGCCCAGGCCCAGGTGGCCGCACCGTTCGACGGCGTCATCGTCGAGGGTGAGCGCAAGGAGCTGGCCGGCGCGCCGGTGCGCCAGGGCGACCGCTTGTTCCGGCTGGCGCGGGTCGAAGACCTGTATGCGGTGATCCACGTGCCCGAGCGCGACATGCGCGAACTGCCGCCCCAGGCCCGCGGCGCGCTGCGCCTGCTGGGCCAGCCCGGCCGTGACATCCGCTTCAGCGTCGAGGCCATGGTGCCGGTGGCGCAGGTGCGGGGCACCCAGGGCAGCCAGTTCGCGCTGAAGGTCAGGCTCGACGAGGCAGCCGAGCCCTGGTGGCGCCCCGGCATGAGCGGCCTGGCCCGGGTCGAGGCCGGCGACCGGCCGATCCTGTGGATCTGGACCCACCGGCTCATCGACCAGTTGCGGCTGTGGTTCTGGTGGTGAATGTCTTCGGAGTCACGTCCATGCAAGCCCTGCGCGTCCATGCCTTCGACCAGCTGCTGCAGCTGGACGACCTGCCCACGCCCGAGCCCGGCACCGGTGAGGTGCGGGTGCGGGTGCAGGCCTGCGGCATCTCGTTCTTCGACCTGCTGATCGCCCGCGGCGGCTACCAGTGGCGGCCGGGCCTGCCGTTCACCGTGGGCAGTGAGTTCGCCGGCGTGGTCGAGGCGCTGGGCCCCGGCGCTGACGGCACGCTGGCGGTGGGCGACCGGGTCGGCGGGTCGGTGTCGATCGGCGCCTGGACGCAGCAGCTGTGCGTGCCCGCCACCGCGCTGCACCGGGTGGCACCACAGGCCGCGCTGCACCCGGTGGCACCGCAGGCCGCGCTG